>JAMOSR010000022.1 GCA_027062985.1 Nautiliaceae bacterium | reverse complement strand
TTTGACTCCTTTTGGCAAAAAATTTATGCTTGTTGCAAAGGAAGCCGGGCTTAATATTATAAAACACGCTTCAAAAGGGGTTTTTAAGTTTTTTAAATTAACAAACGGGTATAAATTGGTTTTTGAAGATTTTTTTAACAAAATTGATATTAAAAAAGCGTTTTTAAGAGGATACAGTACTTCAAAAACATTGGGGATAGGTCTTAATCTTATTATAAACCTGGTAGATTCTTTTGAGATAATTCCCAAAAAGGAAGGTAAAAAGTTTATTTTTTATTTTTTTGACAATGAAAAAGTACAATACTGTATTTTTAATAAAGAATTTGAAGATATCAGGGCTTTTTTAAAGGTTTCGCCTTATTTGTCCGTTACTACCAACGGAGATTGCGGAATATTTGAAAAAGTTGGGGAAAAATATTTTTTTGCCTTTTGGGATATTGTGGGACATGGAAATGAAGATGTTTATTATTCTTCAAAAAAATTGCGTAAACTTTTGTTCGGATTCAGGTTTTTTTATTTAGAGGATGTGTTGGAAGTGGTAAGATATCTTTATAACGGAAAGGATGCCGCTTTGGTATTGGGAGAGATTAAAGAAAATATCTCTTTTTTTCATTTCGGCAATATCAGATATTTTTATAAAGAAAAATCTTTTTATAAAGAATCTCCCTTTTTTAAATCTTCTTTGAAAGATAGGAAAATTACTCTTCCAAGGGACGATATAATGTTTTTCAGTGACGGAATAGATATTAACCGGAATATAAACTCTTTTGAAGAACTTTCGAAAATTTTGAAAAAGAAAAAAGAGGACGATGCTGGAGTTTTGATTATAAAAGAAATTAAAGGCGGTAAAAAATGAAACTGATTTACAGCAGTGTGGTAAAAGAGGATTTAAATTTAAAAGAAGTAGAAGAGATTTTAATTTTTATTTTTAAAGAATTTTCTTTTGAAGATTATGTTTCTTCCGTTAATACCGCTAAAATAATTGATAAATTTTTGAAAATGGAAAAAGGAAGGTTTGGAGAAATTAAAGTATACGCTTTTACAAATTTTTT
Source organism: Nautiliaceae bacterium (assembly GCA_027062985.1). GTDB lineage: Bacteria > Campylobacterota > Campylobacteria > Campylobacterales > Nautiliaceae > Caminibacter. The sequence goes on along the minus strand of JAMOSR010000022.1, from coordinate 1,417 downwards.
AAAAATAAAACTTATAAAAAATGATAAAGAAGAAATTTTTCTTTTTAAGCATAATAGGAAAATTACTAAATTTTTAATTTTATATCTAAAAGACGCTATTAAACTAAAAAACAGATTTTCACTGCTTATAGATACCTTGACTTCTCTTCCTAACAGAAGATACTTTTTTAAAGAGCTTGAGGAGACCATTGAAGAATATAAAAATAAAAAAGGTGAATTTGCCGTTATTTTTTTGGATATAAAAGGTTTTAAATTTATTAATGATTTTTACGGTCAGGAAGCCGGGGATACAGTTTTGCAGGAAGTAGCCAACAGAATAAAAAGAAACATTACAGCAAACGGGTTTCTTGCTAGAATCGGAGCTGATGAGTTTGTAATTATTTTAAAAGATTTTAGGGGCTTGGATGTTCAAAAATATGTCGAAATCTTAATAAGGTCTTTGGAAGAACCGGTTAAATTTGAACATTCCTTTATTGAAATTTCAATTATGGCCGGAATTGCTGTTTTTCCAAAAGATGGAACAAATAAAGACGAGTTGCTCCAGGCCGCCGATTTAGCGTTGAATGAGATAAAGTTTAATAATGAAAACAAAAAATTTTGTTTTTTTTCAAAAAAACTTAAAGCTAAATTTTTAGAGTCTAAAAGACTGGAAAAAGATTTGGCAGAAGCTTTAAAAAAGAATGAAATATTTATTTTATATCAGCCAAAGATAGATATACGCAGTTTAAAAATTATAGGAGTTGAAGCACTACTCAGGTGGGAGCATCATATTTACGGAATTATTCCTAATGAAAAATGGATATCTATTATGGAAAATTCCAAATATTTAAAACCCATAGGTCTTTTTGTTCTCAACAGGGCCGTAAATGATATAACCATTTTGAATACAACTTTAAAAACGGATATAGGAGTCAGTGTCAATGTTGATATCAAAGAGCTTGTAAGCGAATATTATCTTGAGGTTTTGTCTTCTTTAAAAAAAGAAAAAAGAAGAATTTTAACCCTTGAGCTGCTTGAGAGAAAGCTGGTAAAATATTGGGACGAGCTGAACAGGGTGGTAAAAATTTTACGCTCTTTTGGTATAAAACTTTCTTTTGACGATTTTGGAACCGGTAATACGACGTTAAAATATCTTACAAGGATATTGCCCGATGAAATAAAGATAGACAGGGTTTTTGTCTCCAATATTCATAACTCAAAAAACGAAATTATTACCAAAGCGATTATAGCTATGGCAAAAAGTCTGAATATTAAAACAGTTGCCGAAGGTGTCGAAACTAAAGAGGAACTTGAAGTATTAAAAAAACTTAATTGTGATATAATTCAAGGATATTATTTTGCAAAACCTATGAAATTAGAAAAACTTAAAAATTTTATAATAGACTTTGAAAGGAATAAAAATGATTTTGGCTACACC
>JAMOSR010000021.1 GCA_027062985.1 Nautiliaceae bacterium | reverse complement strand
ATTATGTAATCGAAAGAATCGATAATGCTAATTTAAGAGAAATTGCGACTGATTTAAAAGGAAGAGTTGATAATTTGGTTGCGTTTTTAGCAGGTGAAAATAAAGGAAAAGTAACGCTTGTAGCAGTTAGTAAAGTTCCTGAAATTAAAGCAGGGGATTTGATTAAGGAATTTGCTCCGATTGTAGGTGGAAAAGGCGGAGGAAAGCCTGATTTTGCCCAGGGAGGTGGTAAAGACGCCGGAAAAATTGACGAACTTATTGGGAAAGTTAAGGAAAAATTCGGGCTATAATTATTGATTTAAAGAGGAGGGGAAATGCATACCGTATTGCTTGTGGAGGATGATTTACAGCTTGCTAAAATAGTTAAAAGAATTTTGGAGAGCAAAAATTTTAAAGTGATTTTAGTTGAGGACGGAAAAGAAGCGTTAAAATTTATTAAAGAAAAAGATTTTGATTTATATCTGGTAGATATTAATATTCCTGAAATTAACGGACTTGAGCTTGTTAAATATATTAAAGAACTTGAAAAAGACGGTAAAATCGTAATGATTACCGCCAGTGTTGAAGAACATAATTTTAAAAAGGCGTATGAATACGGGTGTGACGATTATATTAAAAAACCTTTTCATGCAACCGAACTTGAAGTAAGGATAAAAAAACTTATAGGAAAAGAGAGTATTAAATTTGGAAATTATGAGTTTAAATTTGACACCGGAGATTTGTTTAAAGACGGAAAACCGGTTAATTTAAGAAAAAAAGAGAAAAAGCTTCTTCATATTCTTTTAAAAAATGCAAATTATACGGTTCCCGCGGAAAAAATAGTGGAATTTGTGTGGCCTGAGGAGAAGAAAAAAAATCCTCCTTTAAGGCAGCTTGTTAATGAGATAAGAAAAAAATTTGACAGAGATTTTATTCAAACAGTGGTAGGAGTAGGGTACAGATTTGAAACTGAAGCTTAATTATATTCTTCTTCTTTTTTTCGTTTTACTCGGTGTGTTGGTATTTGTAGCTATTTACGCTCAATACAGTTTTTCAAAAGATGTACTTATTCAAAACTTTATCAATAAACATTATGCTGTTACTTTAAAAATAAAAGAAAAATTTAAAAACGTATTGGATAAAATAGAGTATGTATTTGAGAATGAAAAGGAAGAAAACCTTAAAAACCTTTATATGTTGCCTCTTCTTTACGATAAAGACTTTAATCCTGAAGCGGTTGCCGATTCTTTAAATAAAGATATAAAAAACGGTCATTACGAGGTGTTTTTGATAGATAAAAACTATACTGTTGTTAAAGGCAGTTACGCTCCCGATATAGGTTTTAATCTTGGTGCGTTTAAAGTATATAAAAAGATTTTGGATGAAGTTTTTAAAGGTACTAAAGAAATAGACATCTCCGAGGCACATCTTGATAAATCCTCTATGAATTTAAAAAAGTATTATCTTATCCGCTCTCCCGATAAAAAATATCTGTTACAGTTGGCATATGTTGTGGATATGTTTAATATTTTAAAAAAAACGTATGACAAAATTTTAAAAAAAGCTGAAGATTTAAAAGAATTGGAAATTTTCTTTGTGGAAAAATATTTTATTTATAAAATAGATTTTAATAACAGGTATCATAAAAAAGAGAATTTAATTCAACTAAAAAAGTGTTCCGCTCATATATTTTCATCAATTTTTAATAAAAAAATATCGGATGTAAATTTGGCTGAAGAAGTGGAAAAAGAGTTTAAAAATAATAAAGACCATATAATTAGATTAAACCTTGATAAAAATATTTTGGAAATTTATGTAGTAATAAGGGGCGTTTTTGATAATCAAAAAAACAGGTTTATTATTAAAGCCGTTTACGATACGACTTCTTTAAAGTCGGTTATTAAAGCTTTAAAAGAGAGGTTTTTGGTTGTTTTAATATCTTTGTTTTCCATAATAGCCGTTATGTATGCTTTTATAGTGGTTAAAGTTTCAAGAGAAATAGAATATATAGTTTTTCATATGAAGAAAAATGAAAAAATTAAAAAAGACTCATCTTTTATTGAAGAGATAGATACGTTAAAAAAGAAGTTTAACGAATTTAGAGAGGCCTTAACGGAAGAGATAAATAAAAATAAAATTTTGCTTACCGAAAATAAGCGTTTTATCGTTGATACGATACATCAGATTAAAACGCCTCTTAGTATTATTACCCTTAATTTGGATTATGTTAGGGAGAGGGAAAAGGATAATGAAATAAAAGAGGTACTAGAGGAAATAGAAGCGGCGGTTACGATACTTTCCAATTCTTATGAGGATTTGTCTTATATATCTGGAAACGGGATAGTAAAATACGAGGCTAAAGGCGAAATTAATCTTAGTGAAAATCTTAAAGAGAGAATTAGGTTTTTTGAAACGGTTGCAAAAGCCCATAATAAAAAAATTTTATCCTATATCGAAGAAAATATTTTTTTTGAAATAAATAAAATAGAATTTGAGAGAATAGTGGATAATAACTTATCAAACGCTATTAAATACTCTTCTAAAAAAGATATTTTTGTAACTTTAAAAAGGGAAGATAATTTTATTGTTTTAAAATTTGAATCTTTTGGGGAGCGAATAAAAGACCCGGTAAGTATTTTTGAAAAGGATTATAGAGAACATATCCATAAAAGAGGACTCGGCATAGGTCTTAATATTGTAAAAAATATATGCGATAAATATAACATAGAATATAAAGTCTATTATAAAGAAGGAAAAAACGTATTCGAATATAAATTTAAAATTTGATACAATTTCAAGTAAAAAGGTTAGCGTTTGCTTATTTTATGCAGTGCGTCCCCTACTAGAGCAAAACTTCTTAAAGATTACGGTATTTCTTTTATTCAAAAATCATGCGATTTTGATGAAGAAAAAATTTCAACTAAAGACCCTTACGAATTTGTTGTTTTTGCCGGTTACGGTAAATTTAAAGAGTGCGAAAAGTGTTTTCCTAATGACGATTTGGTAAGTGCCGATACGGTAGTTACTGATGGAGTAAATATTTTAAGAAAAGCTAAAAATAAAGAAGACGCCAGAAAAATTCTTTTAGCCCAAAGCGGAAAAAAAATAAAAATACTCACCGCTATGTGGGTGAAATTCGATGAAAGAGTTTTTGGAAGGGTTGATGAGACTTTATATGTTTTTAAACATTTTGATGAAGATGATTTGGAGGAGTATCTGAATTCAGGCGAATGGAAAGATAAAGCGGGAGCCTGTATGGTTGAGGGATTTTGCAAAAAATATATAAAATATGTTAAAGGATACGAATCTACGGCAATGGGGCTTTGCGTTGAAGAATTAATAAAAATTATAGGAGATAAATATGTTAATAAGTGAAATTCAAGAGTTTCAGAAAATCAGAAAAGAAGCAAGGGCGTATCTGTGCTTTCTTCTTCAAAGAAATCTGCCAAACCGGCTTCCTAATATAAGCATAGATGCAATATATGAGGGACTTGAGAGAATTATTCACGAGCTTCCTTTTGCAAACGCCGCATATATTCTTGATGCCAACGGAAAGCAGATAAGTAAACTTATAACGTTAAAAGATACGCTAAAGGATTTCGAAGTTGAGGTTAATCAGTCTAATAGGACATATTTTTATAAAGCCGTTAAAGAGAAAAAATGTATTTTAACCGACCCTTACCCTACACTGGTAGGCGGGGATATGGTGGTAAGTGCCGCTATGCCTATTTTTAACGACAGAGGTCAGCTTATATATGTTGCTGTAATAGATATTCCTTTAAGGGAACTTTTGAAATTTATTCATAGGGAAAGAGGGGATACATGGGTTTATAATTTTAACAGGATTGTTTATGGAATTTTTGCGGGGGCTCTTTTTGCCATTTGTGTTCTTTTGTTTATTGACGGAATAAAGATGTTTTTTACTTATACCCTTAGTAATATAGATGTAAAAAAAATGTTTGAAGCCACTATTTTAATAACTCTTTCATTGGCGCTTTTTGATTTGGTAAAGACGCTTTTAATGGAGGAAGTTATAGGGGAAAAAGAAGAACATCCTTTTGCCATTCATAAGACGATGATTAAATTTTTGGGAAGCATCGTAATAGCCCTTGCCATTGAAGGGCTTATGCTTGTATTTAAATTTGCTATGATTGCTCCTCAAAAACTTGTATATGCTGCGATGCTTTTAGCGGCTGTTACATTTTTACTAATAGGACTTGCTTATTATATGAAAAATGTCGGTAAAGAGATTAAATAACGGAGAGAGGAATGATAGGTATAGTTGATTATAATATGGGGAATCTTGCAAGCGTGAAAAACGCTTTTGATAAAATAGGGGCAAACGCAGATATAGTTAAAGACCCTGATAAACTTAAAAATTACGATAAGCTTCTTTTTCCGGGAGTCGGAGCGTTTGGCGACGCTATTGAGCATTTAAAAGAAACGGGACTTGATGAGGCTATGAAAAATTTCGTAAAGACGGGTAAATATGTTTTAGGCGTATGTCTTGGGATGCAGCTTTTATTTGAAAATAGCGAGGAATTTGGAAATCATAAAGGGCTTGGAATAATTCCGGGAGATGTAGTAAGGTTTGATAAAAAAATAGAAAAAGACCATAAAGTTCCTCATATGGGATGGAATAAAATGTTTTTTCAAGGAAACTCACCTCTTTTTAAAGGGTTGGATAATCCTTATTTGTATTTTGTTCATTCTTATCATGTTGTTTGTGAAGATAAATACGCTATTGGTAAAACATTTTACGGTTATGAATTCGTAAGTGCGGTAAATAAAGACAACGTATTCGGTTTTCAGCCTCATCCGGAAAAAAGCCATAATGCCGGTCTTAAAATCTTGAAAAATTTTGTAAATTTATAAGGAGTTTATTATGATAATTTTTCCGGCGATTGATTTAAAAGACGGTAAAGCGGTCAGACTTACTAAAGGACTTATGCAAAGCGCTAAAATTTACAGCGATGAGCCGTGGGAACTTGCTAAAAATTTTGAAAATATGGGGGCAGAGTGGCTTCATATAGTGGATTTAAACGGAGCTTTTGCGGGAGAGCCTAAAAATATAGAACAGATAAAAAAAATAAGAAAAAACACAAATCTAAAAATTCAGCTCGGCGGCGGTATAAGAGATGAAGAAACAATAAAAAAATACCTTGATTTGGGAATAAACAGATTGATTTTAGGAAGTATTGCGGCAAGAGAGCCTAAAAAAGTTATCGAACTTGCCGATAAATATCCTATAGCTGTGGGAATAGACGCCAAAGACGGTTTTGTGGCCGTTGAGGGCTGGGGTAAAAGCGAGGGTGTAAAAGCCAGTGAACTTGCTAAAATGTATGAAAATTCTCAAATAGAGTGTATAATTGCAACTGATATTTCTAAAGACGGAACACTTAGCGGATTGAATATAGATTTTATACTCGATATAATGAAAGCATCTAAAAAAAATGTAATTGCAAGCGGCGGTGTCGCGAGCGAAGAAGATATTAAAAAAGTTAAAGAAAACGGAATATACGGAGTTATAATAGGAAAAGCCTTTTATGAAGGCAAAATAGATTTAGAAAAAATTTTAAAGGAGTATTAATGGGAAAATTACTTGTAGTCGATGATTCCGGTACAATGAGAAGAATTGTTAAAAACGCATTGGTAAAGCTTGGATTTAAGCCCGAAGATATTTTGGAAGCGGCTGACGGAAAAGAGGCATGGGAAGTGTTTCAACAGCACAGGGATGAAATAGACGCCGTTTTAACAGACTGGAATATGCCTAATATGACGGGACTTGAGCTTGTTAAAAAGATAAGGGAAGATGAAGTTAAAAGGGGAGTTTTAGGAAGCGGTAAAGATTTTTTAAAAGATATTAAGCTGGGAAAAGGCGTTAAAATTATTATGATTACTACCGAAGGTGGTAAAGAAAGCGTGCTTGAAGCTGTAAAAGCGGGTGTTAACAACTATATCGTAAAACCGTTTACCATTCAAAAAATAGAAGAGAAACTAAAACAGTTAAAGCTGTTATGAAAAAATTTTATTACGAGCTGAGTGTCACCCCTTCCGCTTTTAAAGAAGAGATAGAAAATTTTTTAATGGAGCGTTTTTTTAACGGTATAGAAGAAAAGGGAAATACTCTTATTTTAAGAAGCGAAGAGGGATTTGATGATTTGATAAAAGAGTTAAAAAATTACGTTAAAGCGTTGGAAGAAATTTTTAATGTTTCTGTGGATTTAAAAATTGATATAGAAAAAAAATCAAACAGGGATTGGGTAAAATCATATCAAAACTCCGTTAAACCGGTGGAAATAGAAGAGTTTTATATTCATCCGAGTTGGTATCCCCCAAAAGAAGGAAAAATAAATATAGTAATAGACCCGGCTTTGGCTTTTGGCAGCGGACATCATGAAACGACTAGAAGTTGCGTTAAAGCAATTAAAAAATATGTAAAAAACGGAAATTCTTTTTTAGATGTCGGTTGCGGCAGCGGTATTTTGGGAATAGTCGCTTCAAAACTGGGCGCTGAGGTGGATGCCTGCGATACGGACGAATTGGCGGTTGCTTCAGCTAAGGAAAATTTTGATTTAAATTATGCAAAATATAACCGAATATGGAAGGGAAGCGCGGGTGATACAGATAAAAAATACGATGTTGTAACGGCTAATATAATAGCCGATGTGCTGGTTTTTATAGCTCCGGAACTTAAAGCCAGGGTTAATGACATTTTAATTTTATCTGGTATAATTGATAAGTATAAAAATAAGGTTTTAGATAAATATAAAGATTTTAAGCTTATAGAGGAAATAAAAGATAACGAATGGGTTACTCTGGTGCTTAAGAAAGGAAATTAATGGATAAGAAAAATAATAACAATAATAATTTTTTTAATCAAAACCCTCTTCTTTTTTTTATTGTGTTTGCTGTTTTGATAGTTATAGTGTTTAGAAGTCTTGGAAGCGGCGTTAGCGAGGTTAATAATTTGACAAGTGCCGGGACCAGTCAGGTTATGGCGTTAAGTTATTCGGATATAAAAACGCTTGCAAAAGAAGGTAAGCTTGAGTATGTGGCAATAGGTAGAAATTTAATTAAGGCTAAGCTGAAAGACGGAAGAATAGTAACCGTTCAAAAAGTACCGGGTGATAATACTTTAGTGGAAATTCTGGATAAATATAAAGTGCCTTACGGTGCTATGAATGACAATAACTGGCTTAGCGATTTGATTTTCGGGTGGATTATTCCTATTTTTATATTTTTTGCCATATGGATGTTTCTGGCCTCTCGTATGCAAAAAGGCATGGGCGGAGTTTTAGGAATAGGAAGCGCTAAGGGATTGATAAAAAGTGAAAAACCCGACGTGAAATTTGATGACGTAGCCGGTAACGATGAAGCTAAAGAAGAGGTAAAAGAGATAGTCGATTTTTTAAAAAACCCCGACAGATATATAGAACTCGGTGCTAAAATACCAAAAGGCGTTCTTTTGGTTGGACCTCCGGGTACAGGTAAAACGCTTCTTGCAAAAGCCGTGGCTGGTGAAGCGGATGTGCCTTTTTTTGCGGTAAGCGGAAGTAGTTTTATAGAAATGTTTGTGGGAGTCGGTGCTGCAAGGGTTAGGGATTTATTTGCTCAGGCTAAAAAAGAGGCTCCTAGTATTATTTTTATAGACGAAATAGACGCAATAGGAAAAAGCAGAGCCGCCGGAGGGCCTATGGGCGGCAACGATGAAAGGGAGCAGACGTTAAACCAGCTTCTTGCGGAAATGGACGGTTTTGATTCAAACGAACCCGTTATTGTCTTAGCCGCTACAAACAGACCTGAAATTTTAGACCCGGCTCTTTTAAGACCAGGCAGGTTTGACAGACAGGTGCTTGTTGATAAACCGGATTTTAAAGGAAGAGTTGAAATTTTAAAAGTGCATATTAAAAAAATAAAGGCCGGAAAAGACGTTAATTTGGAAGAAATCGCCAGAATGACCGCAGGACTTGCCGGTGCGGATTTAGCCAATATAGTAAATGAAGCCGCTCTTCTTGCCGGTAGAAAAGGTAAAAAAGAAGTAAATCAAGAAGAGTTTGTAGAGGCGGTTGAAAGACAAATAGCCGGTCTTGAAAAGAAAAGCAGAAGGCTTAATGAAAAAGACAAAAAAATAGTCGCTTACCATGAAAGCGGACATGCTGTTGTTGCGGAAGTGACTCCTGAAGCCAGAAAAGTAAAAAAAGTTTCTATCGTCCCAAGGGGGCTTGCTGCTTTGGGATATACTTTAAATCTACCTGAAGAGGATAAGTATCTTATGCAGAAAAAAGAACTTATCGCGGAAGTAGACACGCTTCTTGGGGGAAGGGCGGCAGAAGAAGTGTTTATAGGTGAAATTTCAACAGGAGCCGGAAACGATTTGGAAAGGGCTACCGATATTGTAAGAGCAATGGTTAGTATGTATGGAATGAGTGATGTAGCCGGACTTATGGTGCTTGAGAAACAGACCAACAGATTTTTAGGGAATTTTGCCCAAGCTAGGGAATATTCTGAAAAAACTCAAGAAGAAGTGGATAAATTTATAAAAACATTTTTGGATGAGAGATATAAACACGTTAAAAATGTTTTGAAAAAATATAAACCTGTGATAGAAAAAATGGTTGAGGAGCTGTATGAAAAAGAAGTAATTGAAGGAAGCAGAGTAAGAGAACTTATTAAAAAATTCGAAGAAGGCGAACTGGATAAAGATATTGACCGGGATAAAAAAGAAAGCAGTAATAAAAAAGAGGGTGAAAATGAAAACGGAAATAATTCTTAAAGAAGGTTATCCTTATATAGGCGGTAGTTTTTCTATTTTCTTTTTTTCTCTTTTGATGACCGACAGTTTTTTATGGCAGTTTTTTTGGTTTTTGGTGTTTGCTTTTTTTGTATATTTTTTCAGAAATCCCGAAAGAATTCCCGAAGATGATTCTAAAAACGCCATTATTGCTCCAAGCGACGGTACCGTTGTTGAAATAGTAGAATCGCTGTCTCCTATTACCGGAAAAAATAGCGTAAAAATTTCAATAAGGCTTTCTCTTTTAGATGTTCATATTCAAAGAAGCCCCATATACGGCGAAATGAGTGCAAGAGAATATATTCATGGGACTTTTCTTGCTTTAAATTCTCCAAAAGCCAGTGAGCTTAACGAACAAAACAGAGTGCTTTTTAAACAGGGTAACTGTGAAATAGTGGTAAATCAGATAGCGGGGTTTATTACAAGAAGAATAGTGATGTTTAGGGATTTAGGACCTGTAAAACTTGGAGAAAGATACGGTATGATAACATTTGGTTCTCAGGTAGATATATACCTGCCTAAGGAAAGTATAATTAAAGTAACCGAATTTCAAAAATTAAAAGCCGGAGAGACTCTTTTGGGGTATTTGAATGAGAATTAACTTAGCTTATTTGCTTCCTAATTTTTTTACCGCTTTAAGCGCTTTTTTTGGTGTAATGGCTATTATTGCCGCTTCTCAGGCTAAGTTTGAAAAAGCTTTTATTTATATTGTCCTTTCTTTGATTGCCGACGGTCTTGACGGCCGCGTGGCGCGTCTTACCAATACCGCTTCCAAATTCGGGGTTGAATTTGACTCTCTTGCCGATATAGTGGCGTTTGGAGTGGCCCCGGCTATGATGCTTTTTTTTGCTATAGGGGAAAATTACGGAAGGTTTGGGGCTTTGGTTAGCGGTCTTTTTGTGGTTTTCGGTGCTATAAGGCTTGCAAGGTTTAACGTTACCACCGGGGAATTGGACCCGAGGTATTTTATAGGGCTTCCCATTCCAACCGCTGCCGTAGTCCTTGGCAGCTGGATTATGCTTGATATAAAATACGGAAGTAATTTTGATTTTTTGATTTTGATAGGAGCGTTGTTTTTGGCTTTTTTGATGGTTAGCAATTTTAGATATCCGAGTTTTAAAAAAATAAATCTTGATAAAAAAGTTGCTTTAAAAGTGTTGATTTTAATTATTATAGTGGCTTCTTTTATATATTTGTATCCTGTTGAGGCAATTGCTATAATTTTAACTGTTTATGTTTTTTATGGATTTATAAGAGGCGTAATTAATTATTTTAAAGCGATAAAAAGAACTAATGGATAAAATTTTTCCATTGACAAAAAATAAGTTATAAGTTATAATTATAAAAAAAATGAATAAACCATAAAAGGATTTTTAATGGAAATGGTAAAAATTTTTGATACTACATTGCGTGACGGAGAACAGTCCCCTGGTGCTTCTATGACAATAGAAGAAAAAATAAAAGTTGCAAAACAGCTTGAAAAATTAAGAGTCGATATTATTGAAGCGGGATTTGCAGCGGCAAGTCCGGGGGATTTTGAAGCTATTCATATGATAGCTAAAGAAGTTAAAGATTCAACTGTTTGTTCCCTTGCAAGAGCGGTTGAAAACGATATAAAAAAGGCCGCTTTAGCAATCGAACCTGCGCCCCTTAAAAGAATTCATACATTTATAGCAACAAGTCCCATTCATATGGAATATAAACTTAGAATGAAACCGGATGAAGTAATAAAAAGGGCAGTTGAGGCCGTTAAATATGCAAGGACATTTGTAGATGATGTTGAGTTTAGCTGTGAGGATGCCGGAAGAAGTGAAATGGGCTTTTTAAAAGAGATAATAAGCGCCGTTATTGAAGCGGGAGCTAAAACCATCAATATTCCGGATACCGTAGGATACAGATTTCCTCATGAAATGGGAGGTATGATTAAAGAACTTGTCGATTATTTTCCAAAAGACATTACTTTTAGCGTTCATTGTCATAACGACCTTGGACTTGCTACGGCTAATTCATTATACAGTATCTTAAACGGGGCTAGACAGGTTGAATGTACTATAAACGGTCTTGGTGAGAGAGCAGGAAACGCGGCACTTGAAGAGATTGTCATGGCTATTAAGGTTAGACGCGATTTGTTTGAGGGGATTGATACGAGAATAAACACAAAAGAGATTTATCCGACAAGCCGTCTTGTGGCAAGCGTTACAGGAATTGAACCGCAGCCTAATAAAGCTATTGTGGGAAGAAACGCTTTTGCTCATGAAAGCGGTATTCATCAAGACGGAGTGCTTAAACATAAACAGACATATGAAATTATGAGCGCGGAGGATATCGGGCTTGATATTAAAGATACGATAGTGCTTGGAAAACACAGCGGTCGTCATGCACTTAAGAAAAAACTTGAACAGCTTGGATTTACCGATATAAACGAAGAAGAACTAAATGAAATATTTATGAAATTCAAAAAACTGGCCGATAAGAAAAAAGAGATATACGATGAAGATATTTTGGCTATAATGAATGAAGCAAGCGATAAAACCCCTAAGGTATATGAACTTATTTCATTACAGCTTAGTGATTGCAGCGAAGGTATGCCAAGTGCCGCCGCTAAAATAAAGTTTGAAGATAAAATTTATACCGATGCGGCAATAGGAGAAGGGACTATTGATGCTATATTTAAGGTAATAGACAGAATAAGCGGTATTAACGGAAGACTTATGGATTACAAGGTTGAAGCTGTAAGCGAAGGGAAAGACGCTCTGGCAAAAGTTATGGTAAAAGTTGTGTTTGACGAAAACAAACCGGCCGTTATGGGGCATGGGCTTAGTATTGATACAATGCTTGCAAGCGCTAAAGCGTATATAAACGCTCTTAATAATTATATTCATATGAAAGATTTATTAAGCAAAAAGATAAGTTATAAGGATAGTATTTAA
>JAMOSR010000020.1 GCA_027062985.1 Nautiliaceae bacterium | reverse complement strand
TTAAAAAATCCCTTCTTGTAAATCCATGCTCTTCTAATACTTCTTTGATTGATTTAGAACCAATACCAGGAAGTTTTCTGAGAGCTTCGATTCTTTCTTTCATTTGTTTCATTAAAGCATCGTTCATGACCTGCCTCCCATTTTTGTTTGCTCAAAGAGTATTATAATATAAATAAATATTCATTTTCAATATTTCTTAATAAATTTTTAATAATTTAGGCACTTTATAGACATTTTTATTATTTTTAAGGTTATAATTTTTTGTTATAATATGTCTTATCATAATTTTTATTTCTTTTAGTGAGTAACACAAACGGCACATATATCAAAACATTTAAAAATAGTATCTAAATACTCTTTTCTTTCACTCATAAGGGCTGCCTGAGCGGCAGAAGGATTTTCTTTTGTACCGTTTGATAAATTAAACTGAGTAGGTACGATGATTTCATAAGATTTGATTTTTTCATCTTTTATTTCCACTTTATGAATAAGACTGCCTCTTGGAGCTTCTATAACCGAAATACCAGAAGCGTTATTAACAACGGGTTTTATATAAGAAGGCTCACATACATCTATATTTTTAATATTTTCTAAAAGATACTCTATAATTAAATTAATTTCATAAAGTCTGGCAAAAATTCTGGTGTATATTGAATCTTCATATTTTTCGTATATTTTTTTTACCAAAGAATTGTTAATGTTTCTAGCAAGAGGCCCTACTTCGTAAAATTTATCCTCATAAAGTACATTTGAATAAAGAGAAGTTGTTTTCTCTTCTTTTATTTTTTCAGTTTTTCCGTTTTTTGAAAAAAATAAATTATCCCCTAATACTAAAAATCTATTTAATGATTTTCCTATATTTTTCGGTAAATTTTCAAAGAATTTTTCTAAATCCCGAGAATTTCCATCCTTATCAATCACCGCTTGAATTTCATCCATTAACATTTTCAGCATATCTTCCAATTTAAATATTTCAAGATTTGTCAAATCACATGTAACTCCTCCGGGAATAATATAAGAATTATGAGGAAACTGCCCGGATATTAAAGCTATAATTTTAGAAATAAAAGATGATAACCTCAAAGCTTTAAGGGTAAAACTTCTATCTTTTATTTGAGTTGGAAAAAGAGTAATATAAAACCATTTTATATGATTTTGAATAATTTCCAACCCTGTGGTAATTTCTCTTAAAATTTTTGCTTTTTGAGTAATTTTAGCCCCAAAAGCATTTTCTATTGCTTTGGCAGTTGCTAAAAGATGAGAATGACCGCATATTCCGCAAACTCTGGGATTAATAACCAACGCATCCATATAATGTCTGTTTTGAAGATATTTTTCTATTCCCCTGTACTGCCAAAATTCTATTTCGACAAAGTCTATAATATCTTTTTCTTCATAAATTTTTAAAGTTGCTTCGCCTTCTATTTTATTAATTATCTTTTTGTTTATCTTCATTTTCACACTCTATAAGTTTTTTTGTAAGTCTCTCATTCGTAAGACTTTTTGCAATACCGCTTATGGTAAGATAGGCCCTTTTGCTAACCCCTAAAGGAATATTGGCAGGGATTCCCATAAATGTTTCCGTTTTAAATAAATCTTTTTTAGGAAAAGAAACTTCTGTACATCCAAAACAAGGTGTACCCGCTCTTGGTTTTGAATTTACTTCATTCCATAATATTTTATTACAACTGCTATGAGTAAAAGGCCCCTGACAGCCCTGATAATAAAAAAGACACCCTTCCTTAGAACCGAAATCCTGAGCATCTATTTTCCATTCGAAATATTCGTTTCTTGTACAACCCATATGGGAAGTATAAGAAAATATTTCAACGGGTCTGTTAAATTCATCTAACGCTATTTTTTTATCGTTTTTTATCATATTAAGAACATACATAATCCACTCGGGATGTGAAGGACACCCGGGGATATTTATAACTCTATCCCTGCATTTATAAAATTTTCCTTTTTCATTTTTATCAAAAACCAATCCTTTGCCAAAAATTCCTCCGTAAACCGCACACGTTCCCAACGCTATAATTTTCTTAGCTTTTAAAAAAAGCTCTGATATTAAAGAGTTTAAATCTTTTCCGAGCCTAGAAAAATTCGACTTTAAAGCTCCCTCTATAATTAATATATCGCAATTTTGAACGTTAAATTCATCACTGTCAAGCAGCGGATGATATAAAAGTTCAAAATTTTCAAAAAAAGAAGAAATTTCAGGATAATTAAAAAAAGAGTGAGAACACCCGTTGCATCCCACCCCATCTATCCATATTATTTTAGGCTTTAAGCGCATTATAAATATTCTCGCTTACAGGCTCAATATATTCTTCAAGAGGTTTTCCTAAAATATTTTCCCTGTTTAAAAACGCAAGCCCTCCTATATATCCCATAAAAAGCCCGAATGCTGCAAAAAAATCCTGGTTTTTAAGCTCTTTTTTTCTAACACCTTCTTCAAAAAAAATCATAATCTCAGTTACAAACGCCGAAACGCAAAGCATACCTTCACATCCGTTATTAAATATTTCTTTGTTTGATAAATAAACCCTCATAAAATAATCCACTAATTCCGGCTCTTCAACCGCTTTTTTGAAGTACAATTCAACAATTTTTTTAATTTTTTCTTTCGATGAAATATCCATTTCATTAATTTTTCTAATTTCATCTCCGAATTTTTTTGACGTATAAATTAAAAGTTCTTTTGCTAAAGATTCTTTTGAAGGAAAATAATTATACATATTACCGACACTCATTCCCATTTCTCGGGCAATATCGGCTATTGTAGTACTATAAAAACCTTGTTTTGCAAAAAGAGATAAAGCTGTTTTCATTATTTGTTCTTTTTTTTCTTCTTTGCTCACTTTTATCCTTTTTTCTTATTATTATAATATAATTTTAAAAAAAAGGTGATGAATGCATGAATATTCAATAGTAGATTCCCTTCTTCAATTAGCTGAAGAACACGCAATAAAAAACGGAGCCACGAAAGTAACTAAACTTGAAATAAAAATAGGAGTCTTAAGCGGTGTAGAACCGGAACTTTTAAAAACCGCATTTGATACGTTTAAAGAAGGTACTATGTGTGAAAACGCAGAATTTATAATGAATATACAACCCGTTGTAGTACGGTGCAGAAAATGCAACACTCAAAGCACGCTAAAAAAAGATGAATATTTATGTCCGCATTGCGGTAGCGGTGACTTGGAAATAATCGACGGAGAAGATATGTATCTTATGAGCTTAGAACTTGAAACACCGGATTAAAAGCGCCAAATCAGCAGATTTTAGGCGCTATTTTAATTCTATACATATTTCTTGTGATATAAAGATTTCCGCTTTCAGGGTCAAACTCAACTTCTTCCGGTAAAAAGCAGGTTTTTAAATCTTCAAACAGTATATCTTCGAATCTTATTCTTTTATCAAAAAATTTTTCAATTATCACTTTTGTATTTACAACCCTTATATCGCTTCCAAGAGCATACTCAACCATTGCTTCAAATTCTTCTATCTCATCAAACTCCCTGATTTTACCATGCCAGTTTTCCAAAAAATATTCCAATGCGTCAATTCCTCTCATTTTTACCTCCTATAAAGGCCTTAGCAGTAATCTGCTAAAAGCCCTGCTTTAAGCTGTTTATAAACTTCTTCTCCTGCAAACTTTCTTACAATTTCAAGTCCGAAACATATAGCAGTCCCAGGACCTTTTGAAGTCAATACATTTTTATCCTCTACTACTTTAGCATCAGAAACATACCCTTCTTTTTTAATATTTTCTTCCCATCCAGGATATGCCGTATATTTATCTTTAAGCACTCCAGCTTCTTTTAAGGCGTAAGGTGCAGCACAGATTGCCCCTACATATTTTCCTTTTTTATCCATCTCTTTTAAAAGATTTTGAACGTATTCGTCTTTTGCTAAATTAATAGCCCCCGGAAGACCTCCTGGAAGCACCACCAGGTCCAAATCATCCGCATTTACAAGTTCAATTTTAGTATCGGGAATCACTCTAATATTATGAGCACCGAAAATTACATCCCCTCCGACTCCCGCTACTATTACATTTAAACCGCCTCTTCTCAT
>JAMOSR010000019.1 GCA_027062985.1 Nautiliaceae bacterium | reverse complement strand
CCAGGTCCAAATCATCCGCATTTACAAGTTCAATTTTAGTATCGGGAATCACTCTAATATTATGAGCACCGAAAATTACATCCCCTCCGACTCCCGCTACTATTACATTTAAACCGCCTCTTCTCATAACATCAATTAAGCTCATAGCTTCGATTTCTTCAAATCCGTTTGCTAAAGGAACACATACATTTACTGCCATTTTCCCCTCCTTTTTAGCTAATTATACTAAATTTTCTTAATATAATCAATTAAAGTACTGACTAAACTAGGGTTGTTTCATGCTAAACTCCAAAAATAAAAATATGACAGCTCCGTGCTTCTTTTTGCTTACGCACCACTTAAATTTACAATTGTTTTACTTTATTTAGTCAGTGTCTCAATTAACGTTTTGAATTTTAACTCTTAAAAACGGATACTCATCCACCGGTTTTAATATAACTCCAAATGTCCCTTTGAGTTCGGGAATTTTTTTAATTTCCTTAATTTCTCCGTCAACTTTTACTTTAAGTGATTTTATTTTATTGGCGATAATAAATTGGTGAGAACACAAAAGTTCGTTATTTTTCACCACAATAGGGTCATCACAAGCATATACAACACTTCCGTCAAAACTCTCAAGCTCGTCAATCTCTTCAAGGGCAATTTCATAACTTTTTTCCGTCTCTACGATTTCCGCAAGCTCCGGGTCGCTTGGGGTAAAAAATTCCGGCACTTCAATACCTTTTATTTCAAATCCGCCAAAATCCCTGAGAAGAGCTAAAAACTTCCTTATGTTTTCGGTTTTTGGATGAAGTGATAAATCACGCCCGGCTAAAATAGTTCCGACATCAAGTTTTTCCAAATCAAATTCATCAAAATTGCTCTCACTAAACAAATACCCGTCATCCATTTCATCAAAATACTCTTTTACCTTCTCAGGAACTTTATCGTATGTAAAATGCTTGGCAATAAGAGCAATTACCGCCTCTTCAGCCATAGGTTCGTAAGTAATGGAATCTTTGTATTTTACAGGATGTAAAAAAACATCCGCTTTTATCTCTTTTAAAGGCAGATTTCCAATTGAGATAACCATATTTTTTCCTTTATATACTCTTTGAAAAGACTTTTTGATTTGCCATTTTTTTGAAATATTCATCAAAAGGAAGTACGATATTTCTAATTAACAGACTTCCCGTTTTATTTACCAATATTTTTTTAGGCGTAATTTCAACCAGACCTTCTTTTATAAACTCTTCAAGCTCTTTAAGTTCATTTTCAAATTTTTTTCTAAAATCAATTCCAAACGTTTTTTCAAATCTTTCAATATCAAAAGAAAAATTCGCCATCATTTCCATAATGACATATTTTCTTATTAAATCCTCTTCATTTAACACAACTCCTCTAAATACAGGAAGTCTTCCCTCATCAATAGCTTTTTCGTAAGATTTCAAATCTTTATAGTTTTGAAAATAGGCTTTACTTGTTTCACTGATGGAAGTTAATCCAAATCCGATTAAATCGGCTCCTCCTTTTGTAGTATATCCTTGGAAATTTCTGTGAAGCTCGCCTTTTTCGATTGCTTTAAAAAGCTCATCGTCAGGTTTTGCAAAATGGTCCATTCCCACCATTTTATAACCATTGTTTTCAAAAAAGTCTATAACGTATTTAAAAATTTTAAGCTTCTCTTCAGGAGTTGGAAGAGTAGTTTCGTCTATTTTTCTCATCCCCTTTTTCAGCCATGGAACGTGAGCGTAATTAAATACGGCCAATCTGTCAGGATTTAACTCTTTTACCAGCTCAAGCGTCTTTTTAAACGTTTCTAATGTCTGAAACGGAAGTCCGTAAATCAGGTCGATATTTATGGAATTAATTCCCGCAGACCTTGCGATATCCACAGCTTCTTTTGTTAAATCAAACGGCTGAATTCTGTTTACGGCTTTTTGGGTTTCTTCGTTAAAATCCTGAACTCCGAAACTGATTCTGTTTACACCGTATTTTTTCATAACATCCATATGTTCCTGAGAAAAAAATCTAGGGTCAATTTCTACGCTGATTTCAGCGTCTTTTTCAAAATTTTTAAAATGAGAATAAATTAATTCATAAATTTCCTCAAGCTCTTCTGGAGTAAAAAACGTAGGCGTACCTCCTCCGAAATGAAGCTGTCTTACCATTCTGTTTGTATCAAGATACTTTGCCCAAATATCAAGCTCTCGCTTTAAATAATCGATATATCTTCTTCTTTTATCCGCTTTACTTGTATAAACTACATTACATCCGCAAAAATAACAAGCACTCTTACAAAAAGGAAGGTGAAAATAAAGACTTAGAGGTTTGTCTGATTTTAATTCGTCAATTATATCTTCAGGTGAGAGGTCTTTAAACTCAACCGCCGTAGGATAAGAAGTATATCTTGGCGCATGACGGGAAAAACGAGAAAGTTTCTTAAAATCTATCCCGCTCATAGATATTCCTTAAATTCGTTAGCAAATGTTCTACCGGCTGTTTGCCACTCATCAAACGGCACTACCAGCTCTTTTTTAATAAGTTTTTCATTTTTATCAAGAAGCGCTGCTTTGATTTTTATGGAATCATCTACCATAATCTTAGCATTTACCCCAACAGGAGCATGACAACCTAGATTAAGTTCATCTACAAAATCTCTCTCAATCGTCACTTCTACTCTTGTCCATAAATCGTTAAGAGGTTTTATCGCTTCAATTACCGCTTTATCTTTTATAGTTTCAATACCAAGAGCCCCCTGTCCCATAGCAGGAATCATAATATCGGTATCCAAAACCTCAAAATATTTAACTTCTTTCATAAGTCCGAGCCTCTTAATACCCGCATAAGCTAAAATAATAGCGTCGTATTCGCCTCTTTTTAATTTATTGATTCTTGTATCGACATTCCCTCTAAGGTCGGTAATTACCAAATCATCTCTAAACGCTTTTAATTGCATAGCACGTCTGATTGAACTAGTCCCAACAACCGCGTTATGAGGAAGTTCGGCTAATGTTTCAAATGTTTCACTCAAAAACACATCCTCAACCGCTTCTCTTTTAGGAATAGCAGCCAGTTCAAAATGTTCCGTTTCATATTGAGTAGGAAAATCTTTTAAAGAATGTACTGCTATTTGAGCTTCTCCTCTTAAAAGAGCTTCTTCTACTTCTTTAATAAAAAGCCCTTTTCCTCCTATTTCCGCTAAAGGTTTATCAAGAATTTTATCCCCTGTTGTCGTTACGATTTTTAAATCTACTTCATGGCCTAAATTTTCCAGTCTTTTTTTAACCCACTCAGCCTGCCATAAAGCAAGTTTACTACCTCTTGTCGCAATTGTCAGTTTCATAAATCTCCCTTTATTTTTTATTTAAATTATATCATTTTATAATAATTTTGCCGCATCTTTACTGTGATAGCTTATAATCATATCCGCACCAGCCCTTTTAAAAGAAAGAAGTATTTCCATCATTAAATTTTCATAATCCATCCATCCGTTTAGTGCTGCCGCCTTTACCATTGAATATTCACCGCTTACATTATAAACACATAGCGGTTTTAGAGTATTTTCTTTTATCGTTTTAATAATATCCATAAAAGCAAGTCCCGGTTTTACCATTAAAATATCAGCACCCTCAGCTTCATCAATCAGACTCTCAAGTAGCGCCTCACGTGCGTTTGCCACATCCATTTGATACGTTTTTCTATCTTTTGGCAGATATTCATTCGCTACGGGGGCACTCTCGGCCGCGTCTCTAAAAGGCCCGTAAAAAGCGCTAGCAAACTTAGTAGAATAACTCATAATAGGAATATGGGAAAATCCATTCTCATCTAATGCATTTCTAAGAGTTTCAATAATATTATCCATCATACCGCTTGGCGCTATCATATCAGCCCCTGCACGTGCGTGAATCAAAGCCTGTTTTGCGCTTATTTCAAGTGTTGCATCGTTATCAACCGTCTTTAACTTAGGGTTTATTATCCCGCAATGCCCATGGTCTGTAAACTCACAAAAACATAAATCTGTAATAACGGCGATTTTATCCCCAAACGTCTCTTTTATTTTTCTAACACTTCTTGCAATAAGCCCCTCTTCATCTAAAGCATCGCTCCCGCAGGAATCTTTTAGTTTAGGAATTCCAAAAAGAATTACCGCTTTAATGCCAAGTTCGATACATTCATTCACCTCATCCAAAAAACTATTCTCGCCAAACTGATAAATTCCCGGCATCGATTTTATTTCATTTTTACCATCAAGCCCCTCTTTAATAAAAACAGGCATTATAAGGTCGTTTTTAGTTATATAAGTTTCTCTAACCAAATCTCTTATATTTGAATTTAATCTAAGTCTTCTTAGATTCATTTTTGCTCCCTTAATTTTTTAGAATATTCTTTTGCATAATCCACAAAAAATTTGGCGTTTTCTACAGGCACGTCAGGAAGAATTCCATGTCCTAAATTAAATATATGCCTATGTCCATTCATAATCTCAGCAATCTTTTCAACAGCTTCTTTTGTAGCGCTTTTAGAATAAAGCCTTGTAGGGTCCATATTTCCCTGAAGGGTATAATTATCTTTAAATATACCAAGAGCATAATCCATAGGAGTATTCCAGTCAACTCCTATGACATCAAACTCTCCATCCATATCGCTCATATAAAGCCCTACTCCTTTTGAAAACCCTATAACAGGTACATTAGGATATTTTTCTTTAAGTTTTTTAGCTATTTCTTTCATATAATTCCACGAAAATTCAAAAAACTTCTCCTTCTCAAGAGCACCGCCCCAACTGTCAAAAATCATAACAGCATCAGCCCCAGCTTCAATCTGTTTTGATAGGTATTCAATAGTCTCTTTTGTATTGAATGCTAGTAATCTATGAATCATCATAGGATTTGCGTAAACCATTTTTTTAATTTTTGCGTACTGCTTTGAGCCTTTTCCTTCCACCATATATGTAGCAATAGTCCAAGGACTTCCGGCAAAACCTATAAGGGCTTTATTTTCAGGCAGTCTTTCTTTTATTTTTCTGACTCCTTCATATACGTAAGAAATTTTTTCATCGGCTTTTGGGTCTAAAGCGTCAATATCCTCTTCAAAAGAAATAGTTTTTTCAAAAACAGGCCCTACTCCTTTTTCGAACTTCAAAGGCAATCCCATCTCCATTGGAAGATTTAAAATATCACTAAACAAAATCGCTGCATCCACATCCAAAATTTCAATCGGCTGAAGGGTAACTTCTGCCACCATTTCCGGGTTTTTTGTCATTGTAAGAAAATCTCCGGCTTTACGTCTAACTTCCATATACTCCGGCAGATATCTTCCAGCCTGTCTCATCATCCACACAGGCGTATATGGAGTCTCTTTTCCAAAACATGCATCAATAAAAATTTTTCCCATTTTTATTCCTTTTTTATTTTTTCCTTATTTAAATATACCTTTTTCCATATGGTACTCACATTTATTTATATCCATATCCATACCGTTCGCACCAAAAAGTTTTTTAAGTACCGATACGAAAATATCCACTTCTGCACTTTCAGCCATCTTTCTAAGAGTTATATTAGGATGATGTAAAAACCTCTTAAACGCGTTATGAAGAATTTTTTCGACTTCTTCTTCAAGCTCTTCAGGAATATAATGCTTTTTAACGGCATTTTTTAAAGCCCTTTTAGAACACTCATGAGCTTTATCCTGTAAAAATTTAATAACAGGCTCTACCGATACGGATTGCAAATATTTATTAAAATCTTTTACACATCTTTTTATAAGCTCATTTGCGCTTTTTAATTCATTTTCTCTTTTTTTCTTATTTTTTTCGCTTATCTCTTTTAAATCGTCCACTTTAATTATTTCTATATTATCACATTCACTGCTCTCTTCAATATCGCTAGGAATAGCTAAATCAAACCAAAGTCTTTTAAATTTTGTAGGTTTTATAAACTCTTTTCTAATGACCGGATAATTTGAAGCCGTGGCCGAAAAAAGAAGCCTGTAGTTATTTATCAGTTTTGGCAATGAATCCAAAGAATGAACGTCAATATTAACCTCATCTCCAAGTTCTTCTTTTAAAGCAAGTGCGTTTTCCACCGTTCTGTTTACCAAAATTATATTAACACCTTCTTTTATAAGATTTTTACATACAATCCTCGCTGTATCTCCCACTCCGACTACAACGGCACTGTATCCGCTGAGGTCGTTTAATTTTTCTTTAGCAAGTCTTACCGCAATACTAGCAACACTTACAGGCTCGCTTGAGATGTTGGTCTGATTTCTTATTTTTTTTGCACACTTAAAAGAAAAGTGAATAAGTCTTGTCAAATCCTGACCTATATAATGTTTTTCATACGCTTCTATAAAAGCATCTTTAAGCTGTCCTGTGATTTGTGTCTCTCCCACTACCATAGAATCAAGAGAAGCTGCCACTTTAAATATATGTTCTACTGCTTCATCATCTTCATAAGTTTCCGCTTTCACCATTTCTTTAGGAGTAATAACCTTATAAAAAACCTTATCGTAAAGTTCGTTTAAATCTCTTTTTTTATCAAACATAACTTCTATTCTATTACAGGTGGAAAGAAAAAGAACTTCTTTAAAATCTTTAAAATCCTCCAACTTTAACTTCGCTAATTTACTTCTAAGAACAACATCGGAATTTCTATAATTAAAACTTATAACATAATACATTACTAAACCTTTTTTATGAACTCCGTTTTTATATAAATATTTTTAGCCAAAATATGCCCCGGGGTATCCCCTAAGCGTATATTTTTAAATACCGTTCCTCTTTTTATAGTATCTCCGCCTTTTACAGGCAAATCTTTTATAACCATAATGTTATCGCCGTTGTTTAATTTATTGCCTACACTATCAAACTTTTCTTCGGCTTCAGCCTGAGCCCATGCCAATTCTTCAGGTTCAAGATACATCATATCCATTAAGTCTGCCCGTCCGAGCTTTTTTAAAAGTCTGTAAGTTAAAACCTTAACAGCGCTTTTTTCGCTCCACATAGAATCATTTAGACACTGAAAATGATTTTCGTCAAGATTTCCGCTTTCAATTTGACTTTTGCAAACTTCACATAAATTTACATATTCATCTTTAGGCTCCACTTTAAAAACACTTACATTTTTATTACTACCGCATAAATCACAAATCATTTTTTCTCCTTTTTAAACTCCGGATGATAATCGTTTTTATCGTTATCGGTAACAAGCTCAACCGGTTTTGAAATTTTTTGCATAATGGCACTTCCAATTCCAAAAATAAACACTCCAAACCATGCCCCCATTCCGGCAAATAAAATATTTACCCATCCGTAACCGTCGGCAACTCCCTGTCCGTAACTGTGAAGTCCCTGAGCAATATAGAAATTGACTCCAAAATAAGTAAATAAAATAAAGAAAAACGATAAAAACGCCAATAAAGAAAAAATAAACTCCCCTCTCATTTTAGGAATCATCTTAGTATGAATAACAAGGGCATAAACTACCATAGAAATAAGACTCCAAGTCTCTTTAGGGTCCCAAGACCAATATCTACCCCAGCTTTCATTTGCCCAAACACCTCCAAGAAACGTACCGATACTAAGAAGGGCCAAACCGATATAAAGAGCTATATAAATAATATTATTAAGCTGTTTTATCTGATTGTCAAGAGGTCTGTATTTTCTTAAAGCAAACAAAATTAAATTAAGCAGCCCCAACATCGCCCCAACACTTAAAAATCCGTAACTTGAAGTAATTACGGCAACATGAATAAGCAGCCAGTAACTTTTTAAAACCGGCACCAGATTGGTAATTTGAGGATTAATATTGTTTAAATGAGCCACCATCATAAACATACCCGCAACAAACAACCCGGCACCAAGGGCAAGCATTGAACGTCTAAAAAACAATACACTTGCAAAAGCAGCACCCCATGCAATAAATATAATAGATTCATACGCATCAGACCAAGGAGCATGCCCTGCGACATACCATCTAAGAAGCATATTTGCCGTATGAATTAAAATGGCAAGCCATCCAATAATGACTAAAGAAATCTCAAGTTTTCTAAATCTTTTCTCTTTTAAAATCTCAATAAACCCTAAAACTATAGCAAGAAGACCGATAGTCGTATATATTCCTATAAGTTTAGGAAATATCTGCATTCTGTTATAAGTAATTTCCCATTTTATTCGGCTAGGGCTAGGTAATATTTCAGCTGAATAACTTTTTTGAAGTTCATATATTTTAAGACGGGTTTCGCGTTCCAGTTTCACGTCATAATTTTTTACTCCAAAAGCCAAATCCCTAAAAAGATTAAAATAAAACTGAGCGTCAATAGGGTTCATCATTCCCATTTTAATGGCTTGTTGAATATCATCTATACTAAACCATCTGTAATTCATACTTTTTGCATTAGGGGTAGGAAAAATTTTAAATATTTTAGCCGTATAAACCTCAAATGCTACATACACTCTTTCATTAATTTTTATCCATTCTCTTTGCAAAATGGTTCTGTCTTTATCAGGTGTTTTAAATGCCGTATCAATCTCTTTTGAAAACTTAAAATCTCCGTTTGGAAAGAAAAAAGCGTTATAAGGAGCGTATTTTCCATTAATTCCAAGAAGTTTTCTTATTGCCGGATGTCCTACATAAATAAGAGGAATTTTTTGAAATTCATTAGGATAGGCCACCATTCCGGCAACTATTTGATTGTAATCAAGACCATGCATTTTTGATTTTAAAGTAAGCTTATGGACTATATCCAAATCAAGGGTATCCATAGGCTCAACCCTACCGCTTTTTTGAACCAGCACCCTGCTCCACTCATCGGCAACGGCTTTTGATTTTTGAGCATACTCTTTTAAATCAAAAGCATATAAATTCGCACCGTAACCTAAAAACATAACCATGAAAAAAGCAAACAGCCCGCTTTGTTTTAATTTTTTAACCGTTAACATAAATCTGCTCTTTTTATAAATCATACTCCATAAAAATCCTATCGCAAGTAAAAGATAGCCAAAATAAGTAATCCACATACCAGGGTCATGATTTACCGAAAGAATACTGCCCTGTTCGTCCATATCGTAACTTGCCTGATAAAATCTATATCCTCCATAAACCAAAATATGGTTCATATAAATATGATACTGAAATTTTTTATTATTTTTTTCATCTATAACGGTAACATAACTGTCATAAGAACTTGGCTGCATACTTCCCGGATATTTTCTCATTACAAACTTATCAAGTTTTACTTTAAAGCCAAGTTCTTTCGGATAAACGTCTGCAGGATTTGCCTTGCTTTTTTCTATCATAATTACCGATTTGGTTTCTCCGTTTCTTAAATGAAGAGTTCCCTCGTATCCGAAATATCTTGTAACAGCCGCTCCTATTAAAATAATTATGATGGAAAGATGCAAAATAAAAACAGGTGGTTTTTTATAGGTTTTGTATTTAAACATAACTCCAATAAGATTAATGCCAAGAAGCCACATAATAGCTTCAAACCATTTTGTTTCATAAACATATTTCCACGCTTCCTGCATTGTACCAAATCCTAAGGTAGCATACATCTGACCGGCTATAAACAACAAAGAAAGCACAACCGCAACTTCAAGCGAAAAGAAAATTTTATAAATTCTTTTTAACACCTCTTTCATTTAGAAACCTTATATTTACTGTTAACATCCTGTAAAATTTTTAAAAAAGCACTAGGAGGTCTTGCACCTATAAAAGAATAAACAAGCTCTCCGTTTGGTTTTATGAAAAGAATCGTCGGAGTAGAACCTGTAAAATAGTTTCGAACCTCCGTAGGGATATTATCTTGGTCCGCTAGATAAAACACCGGTACGAAATTACTGTTTATATAATTCGCAACTTTATCATCCGTGTAAACTTTAGTCGCTAAATACCTGCATGGAGGACAGTTTGTTAGAGCAATATCCACCATTACCAGTTTATTTTCTTTAGCGGCAATCGACTTTGCCAAATCATAACTCATCGCCCAATTTACTTTTCCGCTCCATTCAAAAGCAAACAGAAAAATACCTACCAATAAAAGCAGCACTTTTTTCATTTCAACACCTTTTTTTTGAGGTATTGTAACAAAAATTTTACATTAAATATATATTAAGGAGAAAAAAAGAAGAAAATTGAAAATTATTCCGCAGTATGAAGGGTTTCCAACAAGTTAGGATGAGCAAAATGACTCATTGTATAGTCGTTGTGACAATTTACACAGCTGATATCTTTTCCTGAATTTTTAGCATCCCAATAATATTTTTGATGCAATTCTTTTACATTATCTGCAAGTCCGATTGCTTTTTCAGGCTCTTTTATTCCATGGTGACAGTGCAAACATCCGCTGTCATATGTATAATGTTTCATTTCCCAGAAATTTTCTTTAAAATCAACCATTTTAAGAACACCAAACTGAGCCATTGCATCTCTTGCCCCACTTAACCCTTTTGCAAACAAATACCCGATTAAAGAGTTGTGCGGAAGATGACAGTCCGTACAGTGATGAACGGCAAATCCTTGAGGGTTATTTCCTCCGTGCACACTGTAATGAAAACTTTCAATCATAGGTTTCATCGTATGACAGTTGGCACAAAATTTAGGCTGTCCTGTAATATCCACCATAACAGCTGCAACATAAGAAATACCAAGCCCTACAACAGCTCCTACTATTAACGCTCCAAGAGTAGATTTTTTCATTCTCAAACCTTTTTTTTTAGGAGGATTATAAACAAATTAAGTGCTTATAAAGTGCTTTTTTACACTTCTATTACAAATACAGCCCCGTTTTTTGAATTATAAACATACAATTTGCCGTTAAAATGCTGAGTTATTATGACTCTACTCATATAAAGTCCTATTCCCGTCCCTTGAGACTGAAATTTAGTGGTAAAATAAGGTTCAAATATTTTATCTTTTATCTCTTCAGGTATTCCTCCTGCATTATCTTCTATCTCTAATTTATTACCGTTTATTCTTATCCATATCTTTTTATCCTTTATGTTTCTTTCTGTTAAAACATCAATAGCATTATTTAAAATATTAAGTATAACTTGAGAAAATTCCGTTTTATATCCGTAAACAGATTTAGCAGAACCTATTTCCCTGATAATTTCCACTCCGTTTTGTTTGATTCTTCCTTCTATAAGTTTTATAGCGTCTTCTACTATTTCGTTTGGATAAAACTCTACTTTTTTTGTATCTTTTTTAAAAAAGTTAATAAAATCATCTATCGTATTTGACATATAATTTATCTGAAGCATAGCGTTTTCTTTAAACTGGTTAAACCTTTTATCATCGAGTTTATTCATTTTAAAAGCCATTTCAAGATTTTGAATAAGCAAGGAAAGCCTAGTTAAAGGATGTCTCCACTGATGGGCTATATTCCCAAGCATTTCACCAAGGGCAGCAAGTTTGCTCTGATGCATTAACAACTGTTCTTTTTGCTGTCTTTTTTCTATTTCTTCTTTTACTCTTTTATCAAGCTCTTCATAAAATTTATAAAAAGGTTTTGAAAAAAACATTCCAAGGGGAATAGCTACAAAAATAGAAATTATAAGCATAATAAAAGCCATTTTCTGAGAAACTCTATTGGTTTTGCTTATTACGCTTTTATTTTGAATAAAAATAATTTTAAAATCAGAAGAAAACTCTTTTACATAAATATCATCGGTAACAAAACCTTCTTTTGTTTTTAATATTTTATCCCCTAAAAAATAATTAAAAATATCATATATACTATTAACCGGTCTTGAATAAGAAGAAGACATAAAATGAATAATACCTTTTTTATCCACTAAAATAAGGTTAAATAAATCGGAAGGATAGTCTAAATGAATTAAGGACTTAACTTCTATAAAACCCTTTTTTGTATTTATGATTGGAGATATGGATATAAACTCTATAGCGTCTTTTACAAAATTTCTTCTTATAAAAAGCTTGTCAAATTTAAAGTTTTTGGTGTTAAGCATTCTTCTGTTATCCGAATAACAGATAACATTTTTATTAAATTTTTCACATCCTACCTCAAGCTTTCCGTAAGGATTATAATAATTTATTTCTTTTATAGAATAATTAGCAAGAAGCATTGTTTTAAACACCGATTTTATTATTTCCGGATTTACATTGAATTTTACGTTAAAAATATCATTAGAAGCCAAAGCCCTGACGCTGTTTTTTATGGAATTTTCTTTTTGGTTATAGATATAATAAAAACTGTTTGCCGAAAGTTTAACTTTTTCTTTAAATTCCTGTGTTGTTAAATTTGTAAAAATATAAATAGCCGTATAAGTAACACTTACGACTATTAAAAAGGCAAAAATCACAAAAGCTATAGTGATATCAAATTTAAAATCGTTACTGTTTCTCAATTTTATATCCGCTTCCCCTAACGTTTTTAATAAAATTTTCTTCCAACTTGCTTCTAAGCTTTTTCACATGGGTTCTTATGGTGTTGTTACATATATCCTTTCCGTCCCATACATAATCTTTTAATGTTTCGTTATCAACTACCTGCCCTATGTTTTTTACTAAAATTTCCAAAAAATATTTTTCGTTCTGGGTTAAATCAACTTCTTTATCCTTATAAAAAAGTTTTAGTTTACTTAAGTCAAATTTATAATTGTCACTTATTTTTATCCAGTTGGTTTTTTTAAAAACCAGTCTCTTAACACGAAGCTCAAGCTCTTTTAAATCAAAAGGCTTTTTAATATAATCCGCCGCACCTAACTCAAACGCTTTTTCCACATGTTCTATATCAGAATAAGCGGTAATAAATATTACCGGCACTTCCCCGGCATAATTTTTAAGCTCCTCATAAAATTCATATCCGTTCATACCGGGCATATTAATATCTATTAAAAAAATATCATAATTATTAGGATATATCTCTTCTAAAGCCTTTTTAGGAGAAGAATAATAATCTACACGATTTCCCTGAAGTTCAAAATAATCTTTTATACTCTCACCTATAAATTCATCGTCTTCAACAAGTAAAATTTTCATACTTTTTCCTTTAATTTTATATTCGGATGAAAAGCTTTAGTCGATATTATAATTTTATCTCCGGTTTTAAAATTTAAAGCCTCCTTTTGAGAAAGGACTATTTCAACTATTCTAGAAGCTATTTCGACTACTGCAATATAAATTACATCTGTTTTTATTATATCAAGAATAGTTCCTTCTATTGAAAATTTTTCGCTTGTATTTGTTTTTAATAGAATTTTTGAAACATCCCCGAAATTTATAATTTTTCCATGGTCTATTTCTAAAACTTTATTGGCCAGTTTATAAATTTCGCCCGGGGAATGAGACACCATAATGGTAGTTAGTCCAAACTCCCTATGAAACATATAAATTTCATTTTGAAGTTTTTCCCTCATAGAAACATCAAGAGCCGAAAAAGGCTCATCCATTAAAAGCAGTTTAGGTTTTCTCATAATAGCCCTTATTAAAGCGACTCTTTGTTTTTGACCACCGCTGAGCATTAAAGGGAATCTGTCTTTTAATTCCAAAATTTCCCCCATTTTAAGCAGCTTTAAAGCAAATTTTTTATCATTATTTACATACAAAAGATTTTCAAGTACCGTCATATTAGGAAAAAGAGCAAAATCCTGAAAAACAAACCCTATTTCTCTTTTTTGAGGTTTTAAAAAAATTTTATCGTTTTGCCAAACTTTTTTATCGACTACAATTTCTCCTTTTGATTTTTCCAAACCGGCTATAACTCTCAAAAGAGTAGTCTTACCGCTACCGCTAGGCCCGAAAACGGCTAAAAAATCCCCTTTAGAAATTTCAAAATCACAATTAAGCTCCATCTTTCCTTTAGAACCGTGAAGTGTTTTTGTAATATTAACCGATACCATGTTTTTTCTTTATCCTGTAATTTATATAATAAACCGCAAGTAATACCGTAAAACTTATTAAAAGCATAATGGCACTGTATATATGGGCATTTTTATAATCAAGAGTTTCAACAAAATCATAAATCGCCACACTTGCAACTTCCGTTTTCCCAGGTATAGCTCCTCCCACCATCAATACTACTCCAAATTCCCCTATAGTATGAGCAAAAGTAATAATAATCGCAGTTAAAAGAGAAGTTTTTATATTTGGAAGAATTACCCTAAAAAGCGTTGTCAAAAAACCTTTGCCGCTTACGTAAGAAGCTTCTATTATATTTTTGTTAAGACTCTCAAAACCGCTTTGAATAGGCTGAATCATAAAAGGAAAAGAATAAATACAACTCGCAATTACCAATCCTTCAAATGTAAAAACAAGTTTAATATTAAAAATATCGTAAATGACTTTTCCAAAAAAAGAATCAGGGGATAAAAAAACTAAAAGATAAAATCCCAGTACCGAAGGCGGCAATACTATAGGAAGGGCCGTAATGGATTCTATTAGAGGTTTTATGCCGGATTTCAAACGAGACAGCCACCATGCAAAAGGAATACCGACAACAAGCAAAATCAATGTTACAAAAAAAGCCAGTTTAAACGACAAAATAAAAGGGGTAAAATCTATCATTTAACTTTTCCTATAATATATACGTCGGTTGATTTAAACAGTAAATACCCCTCTTTTTCAAAATTCACGTTTTTGCTCAACATAATAACTTCTATCTGCTGTAATGAAATTTCACATAACACATTTGAAAGTATTTCGCCTTTTTGAATATTTTTTATTTTTACAGGCAAAACATTTTCAAAATCGCATATTTTACCGGAAATAAAAAGCTTCGTAGGTTTTATACCTAAAAAAACCTCATCCCCTGTTTTTAAATCTATATTCATTTCTAACACCACTACATTAAGTATATACTTTTCTATTTTAAATTCAAGTAAATTAAGGTGTTTTAAAGAATGAATATTTTCTAAATATGCTCTGATTTTATTCATTTACGATATATCCATATTTTTTTAAGATTTTTTTTGCCTCTTCAGAAAAGATAAACCTATAAAATTTTTTTGCCTCTTCATTATCTTTTAACAATACCACTCCCTGATTAATGGGAGTATATAAATTATACGGTATATCCTTATAATAGAATCTTTTATTCCTTAATTTTTTTGAATAAATTAATGATTTTGCTATAACCCCCACATCAGCGGAATGATAAACGTAAGGGATTACACTGCTTACCGTTTCGGCATATATCAATTTATTTTTAATACATTTATCAATACCGGCATTTTTAAAAGCTTCAAGAGCAGCTTCTCCATAAGGGGCCGTCTTTGGATTAGCAACAGCTATTTGATTAACGCTTTTTAATTTTTTTAAATCCAGATTTTTTATTTTTACACTAAAAAGAGTTATAGCGCCTTTTGCATAAACTTTGGGTTTTGTTTTTGCAAAACCTTTTTTATATAAAAATTTAGGATATTTCATATTAGCAGCTAAAAAAATATCATAAGGCGCCCCGTGAATTATTTGAGCGCTTAGTTTCCCGCTGCTTGCCAAAACCGTTTTAATATTTATTTCAGGATATTTTTTATTAAACTCTTTTACAAGCTCAGGTAAAGCATAATTTATATTAGAAGCAGCCGCCACATATACATCGGCTAATGAAAATATGGCTAAAAAAGATATAAAGAGTATTTTTTTCATATAAAAAATCCTTAAAATAAAATTAAAAAGTGCCAATAAAGTGCTTTTTTTTATAAAATTTTTAAAAATTTTACCACAAAACTCCAGAAAAGTAGTATCATTATTACGTAAAAAAAGCGTAAAATCTCAAAAAGGAGAGCATATGTCAATGAACAGAAGAGAATTTTTAAAAACAACAGCAGCAGTAGCGGCTGCAAGCGCAGCTGGAATAACCATTCCACAAGAAGCTGAAGCTGCAGCAAAAGAATCTCAAGCCGGTTGGCAATGGGATAAAGCCGTATGTCGTTTCTGTGGTACCGGATGCGGTATTATGGTAGCGGTAAAAGACGATAAAATCGTAGCGGTAAAAGGTGACCCTGAAAGTCCAGTAAACAGAGGTATTAACTGTATTAAAGGTTACTTCAACGCAAAAATTATGTACGGTGCTGACAGACTTACTCAACCGCTTCTAAGAATGAACGATAAAGGTGAATTTGACAAAAACGGAAAATTCAGACCTGTTTCTTGGAAAAGAGCGTTTGATGAAATGGAAAAACAATTTAAAAAATATTATAACGAACTAGGACCTACAGGAGTTGCGATATTCGGTTCTGGACAATATACAATCCAAGAAGGATACGCAGCCGTAAAATTAATAAAGGCCGGATGGAGAAGTAACAACATCGACCCAAATGCAAGACACTGTATGGCAAGTGCAGTTGTAGGTTTTTATCAGACATTCGGTATTGACGAACCTGCAGGATGTTATGACGATATCGAAATTACAGATACGGTCATCACCTGGGGTGCTAATATGGCGGAAATGCATCCTATTCTTTGGTCAAGAGTATCAGATGCGAAACTTAACAACCCTGATAAATATTATGTAGTAAACTTATCAACATACAGAAACAGATGTTCTAACCTTGCGGATATGGAAATCATTTTCAGACCTAACGCAGACCTTGCTATTATGAACTACATAGCAAGAGAAATTATCAAAAGAAATGCCGTAAATTGGGATTTTGTTAAAAAACATACCATCTTTGCGACAGGACATGCCGATACCGGATACGGTATGAGAAACCCTAATAATCCTAACGTAACGGAAAAAGAAAAAGATACCGTTGTTAAACAAGTGGTAAAAAAAGTAACTGATGAAGAAGCTGTAGCTTTATCACCAATTGGAAAATGGAAAGCCGGCGATGAAATGGAAATGAAACATGCAGCCGGTAAAAAACCTTTCTGGCATTGGGAAATAAGCTTTGAAGATTTCAAAAAAGGAGTTGAACCTTATACTCTTGATTATGTAGCTAAAGTAGCTAAAGGTGACCCAGACGAATCACTTGATAGTTTCAAAAGAAAACTTCAAAAACTAGCAGACCTTTACTGTGACCCAAATAGAAAAATAGTATCTTTCTGGACCATGGGATTCAACCAGCATGTTAGAGGAAGCTGGGTTAACGAACAAATTTATATGATTCACCTATTGCTTGGAAAACAGTCACTTCCTGGAAGCGGTGCATTCTCACTTACAGGACAGCCAAGTGCATGTGGTACGGCAAGAGAAGTTGGTACATTCGCACACAGACTTCCGGCAGATATGCTTGTAGCAAATCCTAAACACAGAAAAATTACCGAAAAAATGTGGAAATTACCTGAAGGTACACTAAATCCAAAAGTTGGAAGCCACTTTGTAAAAATCATGAGAGACATTGAAGACGGTAAAATCAAATGGGTATGGGTACACGTAAACAACCCATGGCAAAATACCGCTAATGCAAATCACTGGTTAAAAGCAGCAAGAACTATGGATAATTTCATTGTTGTTAATGAAGCATATCCTGGAGTATCTGCAAGAGTTGCGGACTTAATTTTACCTGTAGCTATGATTTATGAAAAATGGGGAGCTTACGGAAACGCTGAGAGAAGAACTCAGCACTGGAGACAACAGGTAACACCTCCGGGTGAAGCAATGCCGGACCTTTGGACAATTATGGAATTTTCAAAAAGATTTAAATTAAAAGAAGTTTGGAAAGAATGGCCTCAGGCAAAACTTCCAAACGTACTTGATAAAGCAAAAGCTATGGGATACGACCCTGAAATGACACTGTTTGATGTTCTATACAACAGACCTGAATATCGCAAAAACTTCCCATGGCCAGATCCAATTGCCAAAAACCCTCAAACAGGAAAAATGCATAAAAACACTGAAGCTGAAGGGGACGGTAGAGAAATTTTAGGAAGCGACGGAAAACCATGGAAAGGATACGGATTCTTCGTACATAAGGCACTTTGGGAAGAATATAGAAAATTTGGTCTAGGACATGCACACGACTTAGCTGATTTTGATACATATCATAAAGTAAGAGGACTTAGATGGCCTGTAGTCAACGGAAAAGAAACAAAATGGAGATTTAACGTAGAATACGACCCATATGCAAGAAAACATGCAAAACCTGGTGAAAAATTTGCATTCTACGGACCGTTACTAAAAACAATTAAAAGAGGTGACTTAAAAGGTCCTATTGCTAGCAAAGGTAAAATTAACCTTAAAAATAAAGCGAAAATTTTCTGGAGACCGTTTATGGTTCACCCTGAAGACCCTAAATATGATACAAAAGGATACAATTTCTGGCTATGTACAGGAAGGGTGCTTGAGCACTGGCATACAGGAACTATGACTATGAGAGTACCTGAGCTTTACAGAGCAATGCCTGAAGCTTTATGTTATATGAACCCTAAAGACGCTAAAGAGTTAGGTCTAAACAGATTTGATTTAGTAGTAATAGAAAGTAGAAGAGGAAAAGTAAAAGCAAGAGTGGAAACAAGAGGAAGAAACAAACCTCCAAGAGGATTGGTATTCGTTCCATGGTTTGATGAAAAAGTACTCATCAACAAAGTATGTTTAGACGCAACATGTCCAATGAGTAAAGAAACAGATTACAAAAAAGCGGCAGTTAAAATTTATAAAGCGTAAGGATTTTAATGGATACAAAAAGACGCTCATTTATTACTTCAATGGCTCAGGCTTCGGCTGCTGCAATAGCAGCCGGCAGTGTGGTTGCGGGGTTTGTCGAAGAGAATAAAGATAAACCTTTGACTCTTCGCCCTCCAGGAGCGTTAAAAGAGGAAGACTTTTTAAAAACCTGCATCAGATGCGGGTTATGCGTTGAAGCATGCAAAAACAGGGATAATAAAGTAATTATAGACGGAAATGAAATAATTACTTTAAAACTAGGAGCCCCAGGGGATAAAGTTCCTATAGGGACTCCTTATTTTATTGCACGAACCGGACCTTGTTTTATGTGTGACGACATACCTTGTATGTACGCCTGTCCAACAGGCGCTCTTACTCCTGATATGTGTAAAAATGATAAAGGGGAAGTAGCAATTGACTACGCTAAAATGGGCGTCGCGGTAATAGACCCAAGCAGCTGCATAGCTTTTTGGGGCTTGCAATGTACCGCTTGTTATAGGGCATGTCCTGAAATGGACAAAGCAATTACCATAGAATGGAAAAAAAACGAAAGAACGGGAAAACACGCTTATCGTATCCCTGTTGTACATGAAGAGTTTTGTACGGGTTGCGGAATGTGTGAAATGGCTTGCGTTACGGAAAAAGCGGCTATAAAAATATTCCCAAGAGAAGTATTTTTAGGAAAAGCGGGTGATAGATACGTTAAAGGATGGGATAAAAAAGATGAACAAAGAGTTCAAAAAGCTTCTACCAAAACAACTACCGTAACGGGAAGAAGCAAAAAAAGTGCTGTTGAAAATCTTAACCAAGGTGTAACATGGGATCAATAATTAAAAACAGATATCTCATCCTAAGACGTATAACCCAAATTTTAATATTATTTTTATATTTTACGGCAAATTATTACGGATGGAAAATATTAGCCGGAAACTTAAGCTTTTCCAAACTTTTTGATACTATACCGTTAGCCGACCCTTTTGCGGTACTTCAAATGGCGTTTGCAGGAGCAGTTATCAGTACCGACCTGATTATAGGCGTTTTAATCATACTCTTTTTTTACGGATTAATAGGAGGAAGAGCTTATTGCAGCTGGGTATGCCCGGTTAATATGATAACTGATTTAGCCGCATGGGTTAGAAGAAAAACGCATCATGAAAAAGATAATTTAATCAGTGCACAAAAAATAAAAAAATTCAGATATTTCTTTTTAGTAATTATGCTCGTAGTTTCAACGCTTGTAGGAGCGGCGGCATTTGAATTCATAAGCCCAATCGGAATATTTACAAGAGGTATAGCCTTTACGCTTGGATTTGGCTGGGTATGGCTTTTGGTAATTTTTCTTTTTGACACTTTTGTACTTAAAAACGGATGGTGCGGGCATATATGCCCGGTTGGAGTTATGTACAGCATTATAGGCTCAAAAAACATCGTAAGGGTTTATCATGAAAAAGATAACTGTACAAATTGCGGAGAATGTTTAATCGTATGTCCCGAGAATCAGGTTCTCTCTCCTGTAATTCATAAAAAAAGCGATTACATTTCCGGAATTGAATGTACTAACTGCGGAAGATGCATTGAAGTATGCAACGATAACGCTTTAAAATTCACTCTAAGATATTTAATAAAACAAAAAAAAGGAGAAAATCATGAAAAAACTGCTAATAGTTAATTCAATAGCAGCGGCAGTATTAGTATTTGCCGGATGTACTACACAATCTCAGACTCAAAATAATAAAGTCTCAAATAAAACAGTAGAAATTACTGGAGTTAGAAAAACAGATTTAAATGCTGGAAGTGAGAATCTGCCTGTAGTGGAATATCATGCGCCAGCTCCAATCCCTGGAAAAGTAAAACCGTTTAAAAAATCTTTTTCAGACGCACCTCCTATGATTCCTCACAGCGTAAAAGGTATGGTTCCTATTAAAGTAGGCAAAAATATGTGCTTAAACTGCCATATGCCTTCAACAGCCAAGGCTTTAGGAGTTACGCCTATGCCGGCAGACCATTTTGTTGACAATTTCGGAGGAAACAAAAAAGCTCCAAAAGTTGCAGGAAGCAGATATTTCTGTACAACTTGTCACACTCCTCAGGCAAAAGTAAACTCTGTTGTGGAAAACAAATTTGAAAGCCTAAAAAATTGGTAGACAAATCAAAAAGAAATTTTTTTAGGAGAGTTTCCTCTCCTTTTAAGTCTTTCTTATTTCCCCCATATTATTCTTCAAAAGAATCTTTTATAAAATGTATAGAATGTGAAACAAAAGATTGTTTGAATGCATGCAAGGAAAAAATTATTTATATAGAAGAAAATTTTCCTATAATTAAATTTGGACAAAACGGATGTACTCTTTGTGACGAATGCGCCTTAGCCTGTCCTTACGAAGTATTGTCGATAAAAAATAAAAAAAATAAATTAGACGCTCAAATGATTATTAATCCGTCAAAATGTCTTGCATGGAATCAAACAATCTGTTTTTCCTGTCAAGATATATGTGAAGAATCTGCTATAATATATAATGGGACATTTAACCCTGCGATAGATTTGGAAAAATGTACAGGCTGTGGTTTTTGTATAAGCGTATGTCCAAACAACGCTATAGAAATTAAAATTTTATAAGGAGTTTTAATGAAAAAGATTTTTTTAATAGTTATTATAAGTATAATGGTTTTTGCATATCAAACGCTGACTCCTTTCAAGACTATAAAATACAATTATTACATATCAAAAATTACATACAATAACACATATATAATCTCCGGTCTTGAAAATGGAGAAATTGTAATAAGAGATTTTAAAACATTAAAAGATATTTATAAGTTTTCTTTACCTAAAATACATGATTTTATGGGAGATTTAATAGCTATGCCTATTTACTCCCTTGATATTTCCCCTGATAACAAAACACTTTTAATTCTTGCCGAAGGGGAAAACGCTGTTAGAGAATTCTTCTTATTCGATTTAAAAAATCATAAATTATCTCACTTATTTACTACAAAACAGACATTAATGAAAGCAAGATTTATTAACAATTCACAAATATTTTTCGCCTTATTAAGCGATGAAATGGCCCTTTATGATTTAAAATCAAAAAAATGGCTATATAAAATCCAAGCAGGAAATTATGTATTTTCCACTTATGTATTAAACGAAACAAAAACAAAAGCCGCTGTAGGAGACGAAAGCGGAGCCGTTAAAATAATAGATGTAATTAACGGGAAAAAATTAAAAGAAATAAAAGGATTCAATAAAGATAAAACTCTTAGTTTGGATTTTATTAAAAATCTTGTAATAAACGGAAGCAGTGATATGAGAGTCGGAATTTATGATATAAATAGCGGATATGCAAAAAACAGACTAAAAGCAAAATTTTTACCTTACGCAACCGCACTCTCTCCAACATTGGACGCTTTTGCAATTCAATATGACGAGGCAAACGATATTATGGTTTATTCTATATTTAATAAACCTAAATTACTTCTAAAAGGCCACACCATGGCTTTAAACGGAATGAAATATTTAAATGAAAAAGAAATTTTAAGTTTTTCACCGGCAGAAATAATTATATGGAAAATCAAATAAAGGAGTCACATGAATATTTCGAGTATTATAGTAAAAACAAAGCCTGAACATTACGACGCAGTTTGGTTAAATCTTCAAGAATCACCTCTTTGCGACGTTCATTTCGGAGATAAACAAAAAGGCGTAATAATTATTACGATAGAAGGTGAAAACGTTGAAGAGGAAATTGAAAAACTAACTCAAATAGAACAGATGCCTTATATTATTAGTGCTGATATGCATATGAGCTATTGCGAAGAAGAACTTGAAAAAATGAAAGAAGAAATCGATTTAAACGCTACGGTAGAAGAGCTCAATACAGATAAAAAAGCCGAAGAAGTTAAATATTTCGGTTCTCTTAAAGGAAAATATTAAAATTTTCTCCCTTTTTTCTTCATAAGCACTTTTCTAACACTTTTTTTTTGTACAATTTAGGGAGCTAAAAGTCCTAAACAAAAAGGAGTAGAAATGAAAAAAGTACTTAGTGCAGGACTAAGCGTTGCAGCAATCGGAAGTTTAGCGTTTGCAGCAAACAGCTTAGATTCAAACCCAAACTATCAAAAACTTAAAAACTTCCACCCACAAGGTGTAAGTAACGATCAATGTTTAATGTGTCACAAAACAACTGACCCTGGAATTGTTGCTGACTGGCAACATTCTAAACACGCAAAAGCTGGTGTAGGATGTGTGGAATGTCACGTAGTTCCTAAAGATTACCCAACTGCTTTCAAAGCTCACCCAATGCAAGGAAGCAACTGGACAGTTCAAATCGCGGTATCTTCTGTAACTTGTGCTAAATGTCACGCAAAAGAAGTAACAGAATATATGAATTCTGGACACAGTAGAGGTGCGGCTCAATGGCTGGCAACTCCTAAAAACAAACACGGTTACCTAATGACAAAACTTGCATACCATTATGAAAGCTTAAAAGGTGCTAACAAATCTTACCTAGTTGACGGTAAAGCTATGGAAAAAGGAATCAGAACTGACGGTCCTGTATTCCAAGCAAATGAAAAAAATCCAAGAACTGCTGATTTGAACGTAGCTAATATTTGTATCCAATGTCACGGTACTACAATTAAATTAGATTCTCAAGGTAGACCTGACGCAACAACTTGGCCAAACGACGGTATTGCAGCGCTTTATCCAGACGGTGGGGTATCAAACTGCTTAAGCTGTCACAGCAGACATAAATTCAGCGCAGCTGAAGCAAGACATCCTATGAGCTGTAACAACTGTCACTTAGGTCCTGACCATCCAATGAAAGAAGTGTTCGAATCAAGTGTTCATGGACATATTTTCGAAACAAACGAAGAAGATTACAACTTCGAAACTGGTGAACAAATTCCAGGCAAAACTCTAAGAGCTGGTACATGTTTTACTTGTCATATGAGTGGAATCAATGGTCTAAAAGCTACTCACAACGTATCACTTAGACTTAAATGGAACCTTTGGGCACCGGACAGTTTCTTAAGAACTGGTGGACATGAAACAGCCGGATGGGCATTCTGGAAAGGTGGAGGAAAAATCAACGCCAACACTGTAATAAGAGGTAACGCCAAAGCAGGTAACCCTAACGGACCAGAAGCTGCAAGAGCTGATATGAAAAAAGTTTGTATGGCTTGTCACCAAGCAACATTTACAAACAACTTTTTCCAAAGAGTTGACGCAGCTGTAAAAATTTACAATCAATATAAATCATTTGCAAACAAAATGATGGCTGACCTTAAAAAGAAAGGTTTAATCAAATCAGACGTATGGAGCGATCCGTTCTTCAAACTATACTACTATCTATGGCATCATGAAGGTAGAAGATTCAGACATGGTGCAGCAATGGGAAGCCCGGATTATGCTCACTGGCATGGTGTATTCCAAGTAATGCAAGATATCAGAGAAATGAAAGATATTTATGATTACAGAATGAAAATGCTTAAAAAATACGGAGACCCTAAAAAAGCATTGGCAAACGAAGTTCCAATGCCTGTTGTTACTCACGAATAATCTTCAAGCCCTTTTGGGCTTTTTTATTCAACAAGGAAAGTGACTGACTCTTTATTTAAAAAACAAAGAAGGAAGTTAAAAACTTCCCATAAATTTATTTTTTACCAAACTTTTTAGCAGCTTCTTCTATTTCTTTATCACTCATACCTTTTGCAATATTCACCATCATAGGGTTACCTTGACCTGCCTTATATTCTTTCATTTTTTTAACAATCTCAGCAGAAGTCATACTATCAAGCTTTTTAGCCATACCTCCGTTATGACACATAGCACAGTTTGAATACGCAAACCCAGCTACAATAAAAGTTCCTAATACTAATAATTTTTTCATAAACTCTCCTTTAACATAAGTTTGGGCACTGACTAAATAAAGTAAAACAATTGTAAATTTTAATGTAATAAAAGCGTTAAAAAAGTGCACCTAAAGCGTAGCGGTTTGCACTTTTTAGCTTTTAGGACATGTTTAAAAATTTGCTCTCTTGTTGAGCGTATTTAGTCAGTTCCTAAGTTTGATGCTTATTATACCAAATTTTATTAATTGCAATTTTTTACAAGCTTTTTATTATAAAACTATATAACTTTATAAATCATATAAACCCCTACGGCTATTAATAAAATCCCGCTTATTTTTTCAATAATTCCAATATACTGTTTCAGTTTTTCTATTAAATTTAAACTCCATACGGTAAAAACAGCCATTAATATAAAAGGCGTAGCAAGTCCGAAAGTGTATAAAACCATCATCAAAACACTTTTAGCAGGTTCGCTTGCCGCCATTCCGACAATTGTTCCAAAAATCGGACCGATACACGGGGTCCATCCAAAAGCAAAAGAAAAACCAAGTAAAAAAGCTCCTGTATTTTGAAGCTGAAGTCTTTTTTCAAATTGTAAAAATTTAAATCTATAAAATCCTCCCAAATGAATTCCAAATAATATGATTATAAGGCCAGCTATTATATTAAACCATTTATTGGCAAATATATTGCCTATTAAATTAGCGGTTGCCGCTCCTATTAAAATAAAAACAACTGAAAAACCTGCTATAAACATAAGGGAGTTTAAGAATATTTTTATTTTTTCTTCTTTTGAAAGTTTTTTTTCTTTTATCTCTTTTGCGCTAATACCCGTAATATAAAAAAAATAAATAGGCACAAGAGGCAAAACACAAGGAGACAAAAAACTAAGAAGCCCTGCTGTATAACTCACAACATAAGGCATTTTATCAAAATAATCAAAAAGAGAATATGTTAAATTTTCAAGCATTAAATATCCTTTTTGATTATTTTACCAAGTTTTTAAGTTCTTCTGAAAGAAAAAGAGAATTTTTTATACAATCATTAAAACTGACTCCTTTATAAGCATTACCATGCAAATAAATTCCCGCTTTTTTAGCTTCTTCAAATATCTCTTTTACCAGTTTTTGATGCCCCAAAGAATAATTAGGAATCGCTTTTTTGTGAACTTTTATCCATGTAAATTTAGGATTCTTAGCTCCCGTAATTTTTTCTACGTCATTTTTAGCAATCTCTATAATTTCTTCTTCGCTCATATCTTTAATTTCAGGATATCTAGCCCCGCCTACCATAACTCTTATTGCATTTCTGTTTGGAAAAATATATTTATCCATTAAAATCCCAAGTGATTTTTCCTTTACGCTTAAAATCCCAAAACTTACAGGCTTAATTTCATCATAATCAAATCCAACTATCGCCACGGGATTATATTCGATTTTATTTAAAAGAGTTGAAAGTTTTTCATATTTCTTTAAAATTTTAGCGGCTTCAAAAGATGGAGTTGCTATAACAACCTTGTCAAAATCGTTAAGTTCGTCTATTTCGTTTATTTCTTTTTCAATAAATTTGGCTTTTGTTTTTTCTTTTAATGCTTCAATAAACTGACTCATTCCCCATTCAAAAGAGTGAAGCTCTCCGCTTGGCTGTCCCCCTCTTTTTAATTTTATCATTCCTTTAAACAAACTTCCGTATTCGCATTCTATTTTTTTTAGTTTTGGAAAAGCCGCGTTCATAGAAGTCTTCTTAGGAGTTGAAGCATATATTCCGGCAAGCATTGGAGTCATCATTCTTTTTGTAAATTCCTTCCCAAGCCTTCTTGTTGCAAACTCTTCAACCGTCTCTTCCCTGTCGCATACAGGCTCTACAAAAAATTCCATAGCAACTCTCAGTTTTCCCAAAAAACTCAAAATATCGCTTTTTAAAAAATCTAAAGGCTTTAAAGGTATCTCTATAAGCTTATCATCGTAAATATATCTGATTTTGCTGTTTTCATTGGCTTTTATAGGATTTAACCCTATTTTTTCGCAAAGCTCTAACGTAGCCGGAGAATTGCTTAAAAACCCGTTAACCCCCTCTTCTAAGAGATATTTGTCAACTTTTTGAGTATAAGCCTTTCCTCCCCATTTTTCTTTTTCAAAAACAGTTATTTCATAATCATTTTGAAGATAATAAGCCAAAGCAAGCCCGCTAATCCCTCCGCCTATAATCGCTAATTTTTGCATAATTTCCTCCTAAAATAGATAATTCCCATTCCTCCTATTATCATCAAAGAACTTAGAATTTGCCCCATTGTTAAATGGTCTATTATAAATCCAAGCTGCGGGTCGGGTTCTCTCCACTGCTCACAAAGAGTCCTAAAACTACCGTAAAGCAACAAATAAAGACCTATAAGCTCCCCTTTACACTTATACAGTTTTTTATACCACAAATATATTATAACAAAACTGAACACTCCTTCAAAAAACGCTTCATAAAGCTGGCTTGGATGTCTCAAAATTCCGTTGACGTAAATTCCCCATACAACATCTGTAGCCCTTCCGTAAAGCTCCTGGTTTAAAAAATTTCCTATTCGCCCAAACGTATAAGCAAGAGGCACGGCTAAAGCCACCACATCGACAAGTTTCCACAAATCCACTTTTTTTATTTTCCAAAATAAAAGAGTGGCAATAATAAAACCTATAACGGCTCCATGATAACTCATACCCCTAATTCCTACAAATTTTC
Source organism: Nautiliaceae bacterium (assembly GCA_027062985.1). Lineage (GTDB taxonomy): Bacteria > Campylobacterota > Campylobacteria > Campylobacterales > Nautiliaceae > Caminibacter. Next base: position 22,527 of record JAMOSR010000019.1, on the reverse strand, counting down.
CGTTTATAAAAGGATTAAACATCTCCCATGGATGAGTAAAATAGTATCCGTTATCGGGAACATAAAATATAAAATAACCGATTCTCGCTCCTAAAATTATTCCTATTTCCGCCCAAATAAAATATTCATCTATAATTTTTCTCTCAAACCCCAGTTTTTCTCCGAATTTAACACCAAGAAAATAGCCTAACACCAAAGCGGTAATATACATTAAAGCATACCAGTGAACCTGAAAACCAAAAAGGGAAAAAGCAACCGGATTAAAATGTTCGTAGATATGCTGCCACCAGTTTAAAAAATTATTCATCAATAGCCTCTGCTATAATTTCAAGAGGATGTTTAAAGAGCTTTTTATCTCCTACTTTATCAAGATGTTCGGTTATCTGCATTCTACATGCACTACATTCAGCACTTACAATATCGGCATCGACTTTTTTTATCATTTCCGCTTTAATAAGACCCTCTTTTCTGGCAAGCTCAAACTTTTCGCTTTGAATAGTAATTCCTCCAAATCCGCAACATACATCAGGATTTTCCATTTCGTTTATAACGGCTACTTTATTTACAAGATATCTCGGTTCTTTTCTAATATTAAACACTTTACCCATATGACACGCGTCATGATAAGTAACTTTAACGTTTTTTCTTTTATTTTCAAGTCTTTTTTCAAGGTCTGTGTATTTATAAAGCCACTCAGTTGTTCCAAAAACTTTGTTTTGAATTTTCTTATATCTTTTAAGCCAATCCTCATTCATATAATGCTTAATATACTCTTCCCAGTCCTTTTTTATCATAGCCATACAAGTAGCTTCGGGAATTAAAATGGCATCCACCTCATCGATAAACGTTTCGAAATATTCTATATTTTTTTTAATTAAATATTCTGTCGTGTCAAAATCCCCGGTAAAATAAGCGGGAGCTCCGCAGCAGGCCTGTTTTTTTGGTATTGAAATATCAATATTTAAAAATCTAAGTATTTTAACAAGTGCGTCCCCGACTTCCGTATAATTGTAATTGGCAAGACATCCTATAAAAATAGCAACTTTTTTTTGAGGATTTTCGGTTTTTATTTTTTCGGGGTATTTTTTAAGAAACGTTTTTTTTCTAAAAGCGGGAAGCAGTCTTCCCTTATGAAGCATAGGAAGGTTAAATCTGCTTCTGATGGATTTTTTTTCCTCTTCAATTTTAAATCCGCATGTCTGAAAATAAAACCCAAGTTTACTAACCAAATCATACGCCCATCTGTGCCTTAACAAAAAGAAAAAAGCCCTTTTAAACCATGCAATTCCATATTTATCGGCAACCTTTTTCCTGGCGTTTTCTATCATAAAATCGGTAGGCAGGGAATTCGGACATACCTCAACACACTGATTACATAAAAAACAGGATTCAACCGTATCTTTAAAGGTCTTATCTATCTCTATTTCTCCTTCTTCAACGGCTTTTAAGATATCTAAAAAACCCCTTGGAGATGTAGCTTCATCGGGATTTATCCTATGAATGGTACAACCCGGAATACATTTACCGCACTTTATACACATATCGCTAATTTCACTGAATTTAAACACGGCAAGCCTTTTTGAATGCCAATTTATCAAATAGCTTAGTAATTGTCAACCTTTCATTGATTTTAATCTATCGGCTTTACTTCCTATCGAAGTAATCTGAATGCCAAAATTCCCGTCAACTATTACAACCTCACCTTCTCCTATTTTTTTATCCTCTATTAAAATATCCAAAGGTTCGTTTGCCAACTGATTAAGTTCTACGATACTTCCTATATCCATGGAAATCACATCTTTTAAAAGCATAGTTTTGCTTCCTATCCTAACCCTTACTTGAAGTTTGACATCCATAAGCATTTCAAGATGTTTTGCCTCATCGCTTAACGCAGATTTGGGCGCCGCACTCTTAGTTTCTTCGTGTTTTTCTTCTTTAGCTATAAGTCTAAAAAGAGGCTCATCCAAAAATATCTGGCATACTTTAAAAACATCTTTAACTTTACATTCTATATTTATAACGGTGGCATAAGAAGAAAAATCTTCGCTTGTCTGAACAAAACTGATATCGGTTATTTCAAATTTTATATTTTCAAAATCGCTTTGAGCTTCAAGGGTGGTGGCAAGAGCTCCTAAAATATTAGATACCAGCTCTTTTATAGCATCAAGGTCGTCTTCGTTTACTTCGCTTTTAGCTTCCCCCTCCCCTCCAAGCATTAAATCGACAACGGCGGTTGCAAATTCAGGAGGAATTACAAAAACGATTTCCCCTTTAGGAGAGGCTTTTGCGGTTACTTTAACATATGGAGGCGTAGTTGGACCGGTATCTTTTGAAAAATTAAGAAGACTTATATCAGGTGTTATCCCTATCAGGCTCTCTACGGTGGTTTTTATTTCGTTTAATAAGATATCAACAAATTCATTCATGAGATTCACTTCCCTCTCCTGTTATCTGCTCTAATTTTTCTTTTCTTTTCTGTTCAAGTTTTTCTAAAATTTCTTTAACTTCATCATGTTCGGTTTTTAGAATTTCTTTTATCTTAATTGCTCTTCTGTATCTTCTAACTCCAAATTCCGCTATAAATTTTTCTCTCCCGTCAACCTTTACAACAACCGTATCGTCTGCCGGACGGTTAAGTTTTATTATATCACCTTCTTGTAAATCCAAAATCTCTTTCATATTCAAATCGGCATATCCCAAAACAGCTTCTATATCGACTCTCGCCCCTCTAAGAAGGGCTCTTAACTCTTTATTTCTACTTTTTCTGCTGCTGGTCTCACTAAACATTAAATCACGGCTTGCTAGTCTCGGCAATAAAGACTCTATAGTAATTACCGGATAACATATATTCATCATACCGCTTGTCTGACCGATAATTATTTCCATTACAATCATAATTACAATTTCGTTTTGAGCAACAATCTGAACGACGTTTGGAGAAGACTCCTTAGCTTCAACCACCGGATAAAGTTCTATAATCGGAGACCATACCTCTTTCATATTCTGGGTAATAACCCTTAAAATCTGGTCAAGCAAATTAAGCTCTATATCCGTAAATTCCCTGTTGGTATCAAAAGGAAGTCCGGGACCTCCTAAAAGCCTGTCTATCATAGGAAAAACGATACTCGGATTTATTTCTATAACACCTTTTCCATCAAGGGGTTTTAAAGAAAAAACGTTAAACGACGTAGGGCTTGGCAAACTCATTAAAAATTCACCGTAAGTCATCTGGTCTACGGAGTGAAGCTGAATTTCAACAATACTTCTCATAAGGGATGAAATATCGCTTGCAAGATTTCTTGCCATTTTATCATGAATTGCTCGTATACTTCTTAACTGCTCTTTTGAAACCCTGTTTGGTCTTTTAAAATCATAAAGCGTAACCTGCCGCTGGTCTAATATATCAGGGACTTTTTCAAGTTCGTCGGGAGCTATGTCCTCCTCTTCGACAACTTCAAGCAGCGCATCAATTTCTTCCTGGGAGAGAATATCAGCCATTTAGCTTCTTCCTTATTTTTTGAATTACTTTTTTGTGAATCTGAGAAACCCTGCTTTCGGTAACCCCTAGTATTTGAGCTATTTCTTTTAAAGAAAGCTCCTCAAAATAGTAAAGCTGGATAATGAGTTGTTCCTTTTCGCTAAGTTTTTTTAAAATATTTTTTATTATATCGATAAGTTCCTCTTCTTCTATTTTTTTTGAAATATTTTCAAAATACTTAAGCTGGTCTTCTATTGGCATAACCGAATAGATATCCCCGGCCGTTCTTGCCTTTTTTACCTTTTCAACATCTATTTCCAACAATTCGGCTATCTCTTCATCAGTGGGTTCAACATTATATTCTGAGAGATATTCCTCAACGATTTTATCCACCTGCTTTATAAGTTTTCTATCACCCCTGCTAACAGTATCAAGACTTCTTAAAAAATCAAGCATAGCCCCGTAAATTCTTTTTTGGGCATACCCCCAAAAATTATCGTTTTTGCGCGGGTCATACCTGTGAGAGAGTTTTACAAGTTCCTCATATCCTATTGAGACTAAATCGTTAAAATCAACACTGCTTGGAAGCCTCTCTTTAAGTTTTGCGGCCATAGCCTTTACGGCCGGCATATAGTCAATCGCCAATGAATCACGGTAAGATTTTAGATTCTCCATATAAGGATTACTGGTCATTGTTTATTCTTTCTAAAATATTCTATCTCTTCTTGTTCTACTTTTTTAATAAATTCGTAACTTTCATAAATAAAATCTTCCGCTTTTTCCAAATCTTTTATCTGAGCGTCAAGTACGGAGTCTATCTCTTTTTTATCAAAAAAAACTATCTTTTTAATATCCACGTATTTTACATAAAAAGCTACACTCGCTAAAGCTACAAGATAAAAAATCATCGTAGTAACAATTACGGCAAATAAAAAAGACTCAACGTCAAGGTCTTTTATTATAGCAAAAATAATACCTATAAAAAATCCGCTGACCGTAGAAAAATAGATAAAATTTTCTCCCCTCATTTATCTCCCTTAAAAACCGGAAAAAATTTTCTTAAAGAACCTTGTCAATCCGTTTTTTTCATCAAGCACTTTTCGTTCCGAAATTTTGGCCAGCTTTTTAGCAATGGCAAAAATCTGCTCGCTTGCACTTAAAGTAGGATATTCTTTGGTAAAAAGAACCCTTTTTGTTGAAGAGAGATAAACGGCCTTTTCATTTTTTATAAATCCTAGCATAAGAAGTCTGAAATTACTTTTTATATTCTGTTTAGCAACCGTCAATATTTTACTGAAAATATTATTAGCCTCTTTTTCCGAATGAACCTCATTTAATATCATATAAGCTATATCTCTTTTTTCGCTTATAACCTTTACCATAGCATATGCATCTGTAATAGCGGCAGGTTCCGGTACGGTTACCACTATCACGTCATCAGCCGCATCTAAAAATACCTGAACCCTTTTATCTATTCCGGCACTCGTGTCTATTAAAAAGAAATCATAATTTTCAAGAAAATCAAGCTGTGATATAAAATTATTAAGAGATACCTCATCCGCAAAATCAATTATTTCTTCACCGCTCTCACCCGGAATTAAAATAAAATCTTTTTCAATCTCTACGACTATTTCTTCCAATGTGGCTTCGTTTTTTAATACATGAAGAATATTTTTTTTAGGGTTAACCCTGAGCATCACATCAAGGTTGGCAAGCCCTATATCCGCATCAAATAAAGCAACTTTAAATCCCAAAGCATGAAGCGCATATCCCAAATTTGCCGTAATGGTCGTTTTACCGACTCCCCCTTTTCCGCTTGTAATGGCTATTACCCTGGTTTTTAATCTTTTTTTTTCCTTTTGTTCCTCTTGAATAAGGGTTTTTAGTTTATCGGCCTGAGTCGTTTTCAATTAAGCTCCTTAGATAAGATACCTCTGATAATATAATCTGCATCGGCTACGGTTAAATCATCCGGCACTTCTTGCCCCATAGATAAGTAACTTATCGGTTTTTTAGTATCCAGAAGTAAAGAAAAAATATTTCCATATGTTCTGGTTTCATCAAGTTTTGTAAAAACAAATGTATCTATTGGAAGAATAGAAAAATTATTATATATATCGGTCAAATCTTCATATTTTGTAACGGCGGAAAGAACAAGATTTACGTTTATTTCCGCAAAAGAATCCACTTTTAAAAAAGAATTTAGCTTTTCTATTTTTTCTTTATCATGCTGAGAACTTCCAACCGTATCTATTAAAATATAATCATTGTGTCTTAAAACGTTTAACGCCTCTTCAAAATCGCTTGGGTCAACAACCGTTTCAATAGGCAGTTTCATCATTTTAGCGTAAGTCATAAGCTGTTCTACGGCTCCTATTCTATAAGTATCAAGCGTTATAATACCCACTTTATGCCTGTGAGGAAGCTTATAAGCATATCTTGCTGCAAGTTTTGCTATCGTAGTGGTTTTACCCACTCCCGTCGGTCCTACGAACATCATAATTTTTTTGTGAGGGGGTTTTATCTCTCTTTCCATTCTTATAGGAATCATTTTCTTTAAAAGAGTATGAAAATATCTTTTTATCGCATCCCTGTTTTTTCTCATTTTAAGAGGCATATATTTAATCGTTAGTTTCATAATTTCGTCTAAATGTTTAGGATTCATACCGCTTGCACGGGAAAGCGCATAAATTTCGCTGAATTCCGGAGGAAGTTCAAGCTCATCTTTATGGGCCATTTCCCATATAGCGGCCTGTAAAAATTTCAGTGTATCGGCCAGTTTATTAAACTCTTTTTTAAGTTCTTCTATTTCGTCGTTTTGAGGTTTTAAAGGATTTGGTTTTTTATATTCGCTCTCTTTATAAGAATTAAAAGATTTTTTCTCTCTGTTGCCTATCGTCGAATCTATCTCTTTAGCGGCCGTAGAAAGCCTTAGCATTACCTCATCTACATCAAAATCATCTTTTTTAGAAGTTTTCTTTTTTACGGGAGTTTCTTCTTCCACCGCCACAACCACTTCGTAAAGACCCGGAGAAGTTAACGTTTTTTTCTTAATCTCTTTGCTTGAGACAATAACAACGTCATCTCCGAGTTCCGCCTTAATTTTATTCAACGCTTCCGTATAAGTAGGTGCAGTATAAGTTTTTAATTTCAAATCAATCCTTTAAAGCAAGTGGGACTAATACAGAATCTCTATTTTTAAAAAACGGATGTGGTATATTTAATTTTTCGCTTTTTATTTTTACATTATTATACATAATTATATCCAAATCTAACGTTCTTGGCGCATTTTTAAAACTTCTTTTTCTTCCGAATTTTTTTTCCGTATATAAAAGAAAATTTAAAAGTTCATAAGGAGAAAAATCGGTAGCCACTATCATAACAGTATTATAAAACCATGGCTGGTTTAGGTATCCAAAAGGCGGGTTTTTATAAATAATAGACGTTTGGATAATATCTATTCTAGGATGGGAATTGAAAAAAGAGTAAAGTTTCTTAAACCTTCTTATACAGTTTCCTATATTACACCCTACACCTATTAAAGCCCTGTTTTTTTTTGAGCTTTTTTTTAAAGGAGCCGGAAAAAACGTAGTTTTTATAATCTTTTTCATTATTTGGGCATTCCCCGTCCAGCTATGTAACCGTAAATTCTTCTGATAATTCTTTTAATAACAGGGGTAAAATCTTTTTTTTCTACAGCTCTTTTTATAGCATTAAAATCCCCAAGATATTTGGCACTTTTATAAAGAATACTTCTTATTTTGCTTATACTCATATCTCCTCGCTTAATATGTGACATTCGTCATTTTTTATCATAACCATATCCTCTATTCTGATACCAAACTCTCCTGGAATATAAATTCCTGGCTCTATGGTAAATACCATTCCGTTTTGAATAGGAATTTCGTTTCTTGAGTTAACATAAGGCCATTCGTGAATATCAAGCCCGACGCCGTGGCCTAAAGAGTGAACAAAATATTTGCCGTATCCAGCTTTTTGTATAATATCTCTTGCTATTTTATCAAGCTCTTTTATAGGCCTTCCCACTTTTATAGCTTTTATAGCGGCTTCTTGGGCTTTTAATACGGTATCATATGCTTTTTGTATCTCTTTATTTTTAAATTTTTGTCTTTTGGACATTGAAATTTCATCGCCTATAAAAACAGTCCTTGTCCTATCGGAGCAGTATCTGCAATATTTTAATCCCGCATCCAATAAAAGCAAATCGCCTTTTTGCAAAATTTTATCACTGACTTGGGCATGAGGTTTGGCGGCGTTTTCGTTAATGGCGACAATAGGCTCAAAACTCAGCTCTCTTCTGCCTCTAAGTGTCAGTTTTTCTTTAAATCTGAAAGAAAGCTCATATTCGTCTATACCCGTCTCAATCTCTTTTTTAAACGCTTCAAACGCTTCAGCTCCAAACCTTACGGCTTTTTGGATTATTTCAAGTTCTTTATCGCTTTTTATCATTCTTTTTTTATGGGACATATAAGGCCTCTTTTGAAGCCTTACTACTTTTGACAACTCTTTATAACTATTCTCATCCCAGTTTAAAGGGTCTATTTTTAAACTTTTGGGTCTGTGTTTTAAAATAAGTTCTTTTGCTTTTTTTAGAAGATTTTTAGATTCAACCACTTGCGCATTTGCTTTTTCTTTTGCGTCAAGAGTATATCTTCCGTCGGTAATTACATATCTGTTGTCTCCTAAAGATAAAAAAACAGCATTATCGCTGCTCCATCCGCATTCATAATAAATTTCATTCTCTTTATTAAGAATGTAATCCATTAATTCCCCTGCTGAGCGGCTGCTTTAGCCTGAGCCTCTTTTGCCATTTTTATCTCATTTAAAATCTGAATCATTGCTATAAGCCCCAAATGATAACTAAAAGGACCAAATCCCGTAATAGTACCGGCTACAACATCGCTTATCATAGAAGTTTTTCTAAAATCCTCTCTTGCCGCTATATTGCTTAAATGTATTTCAATAGTAGGAAGACTCACCGCTTTTATTGCATCTCTTATAGAAATTGAAGTATGGGTAAGGGCTGCTGGGTTAATAATAATACCGTCAACTCCTTCGTTAAGACTTTCCTGAATGGCATCCACAATATCGCCTTCATGGTTTGATTGATAAAATTCTATATCAAAACCGTTTTGCTTGGCAAAAGCTTCCATATTTTTATTGATATCTTCAAGTTTCATAGGTCCGTAGATATTAACCTCTCTTATTCCAAGCATATTAAGATTAGGACCGTGAATTACTTTTATTTTCATTTTATCTCCTTTTTTTTGTGTAATTTTACTATAATTAATTAAAAGTTTAAGGAGAAATATTGAAACTAAAAGCAAATTACGTCGTAACAATGAATAAATCATATGAAATTATAGAAAACGGAGAAATTATTTTTGATAAAGAAATTATAGAAATAGGAACCAATCTTCCTAAATGTGAAAAAGAAATAGACTTAGGTGAAAACTCTGTAATTATGCCCGCTTTAATAAATTCGCACACTCATCTTGAATTTAGTTCCAACAAAACTCTTTTAGAATACGGAGATTTCATTATCTGGCTAAATTCGGTTATAAAACACAGGGAAACGCTTTTTGTAGAGTGTAAAACCGAATGTTTTAAAAAAGCCATAGATGAGATGAAAAAAAGCGGTATATGTGCTTTTGGAGAAATAAGTTCCACCGGAGACGACCTTAAATATTTAAAACACTCTCCTTTAAAAGTAGCTTATTTTAATGAAATTATAGGAACGGCTCCGGGTGCGGTGGATATGCTTTATCAGGATTTTCTTGTAAGATTAAGCGAATCCCAAGCATTAGAGGGAAAAAATTTTAAAACCGGAATTTCAATTCACTCTCCTTATTCTGTTCATCCTGTTTTAATGGATAAAGTAATAGAAATAGCAAAAAAGAAAAATCTGCCAATACAGGCTCATTTTATGGAAAGCAAGGCTGAGAGAAGATGGCTTGACGAAGGGGAGGGTGAATTTAAACTATTTTTTGAAAAGCATTTTAAAAACGCAAAACCTTTTATCAAACCGATTGAGTTTTTGGAAAAATTCAAAAACACCAAAACAACATTCGTTCACTGCGTATATGCAAACGATAAAGAACTTTCAAAAATAAAAGAAATAAAAGCCGATATAGCCCACTGTCCTGTTTCAAACAGACTCTTAAACGTAGGACTTTTGGATTTAGAAAGGGTTAAAAATTTTTCCATAGACTATTCCGTAGCCACCGACGGACTTAGTTCAAACTATTCTTTAAATCTTTTTAAAGAGATAAGAGCCGCCCTTCTTATGCATATAGAACTTCATCCCAAATACCTGGCAAAAGATTTATTAAAAGCCGTAACAATAAACGCCGCCAAAGAACTTGGATTTAACAACGGCTCTTTAGAACCTGGAAAAGACGCGGATATGGTCACTTTCAAACTTCCAAGCAAAGTAACCCAAAAAGAGCTTCTTCCGCTCCAGATTATACTCCACACAAACGAAGTGGACCATCTGTTTATAAACGGAAAACTGATTAAATAATCAATAATAAACAATAACCTCAACCCTTCTGTTTAACGCTCTGTGTTCTGGCGTATCGTTAGGAGCCACAGGGTTGTTTTCCCCCTCTCCCCTGGCTTCTATGATATCGGGGTCAACTCCAAAATCTATAAGCAAATCTCTAACCGCTTCAGCCCTTTTTAAAGAAAGTTCCAAATTGTATTCATAATCTCCAAGATTATCCGTATAGCCGATAACTTCCACTTTTTTTATCTCAGGGTCGTTTTTTATTATTTGAACCAATTCTCTTATCTCATCGTAATACTGAGGCTTTATATGATAATCGTTAAAATCGAAATTTATTCTCAGTATTTTTAACAGTTTTCTATTTTTCTTAAAACCCGCCACTTTTAAATCCCCGGCCAATTCCGAAACACTTACAGCAACAGGCTTATCGGCACATCCTAAAAAAATAAACGCCAAAATAATAAAAAGATAGTTCATAACATCTCCTATATAAGTATCTCTCTTTGTCCCTTGGCGTTAGGAGGAGACAGTATTCCCGCTCTTTCCATCTGTTCTATAATATTGGCGGCTCTGTTATAACCTATTTGAAGCCTTCTTTGAAGATAACTGATACTTGTACGCCTCTCTTTTAATATTATCTCCTTAGCCTCTTCAAACAGTTCATCAACATTTTCTATCTCTTCTAGACCTTCACTTTCAGACTCTATCGAAGAAAGTATCGTATTATCATATTCCGCTTCCCTTTGGGATTTTAAAAATTCAACTATTTTTTCAATTTCTTCTTCGCTCGCAAAAGGGGCATGTAATCTGATAAGACCTACTATTCCCGGCGGGGTAAACAACATATCCCCTCTTCCTAAAAGACTTTCCGCTCCGAATTGGTCCAAAATTACTTTTGAATCAATTTTCTGTCCAACCTTAAAAGAAATTCTGCTTGGAAGATTTGCTTTAATAAGTCCCGTAACAACATCCACACTTGGTCTTTGAGTGGCGACTATAAGATGAATGCCGCTAGCCCTCGCCATCTGGGCAAGTCTTGCTATAGCATACTCAACGTCTTTACCGCTTGTCATCATTAAATCCGCAAGCTCGTCTATTATAATAACAATATAAGGCATTCTCTCTTCTTTTGAAACTTTTTTATTATAACCTTCTATATTTTTCACCCTCATCTTGGACATCAGCTTATACCGTCTTTCCATCTCTTTTACCATAGCGTTAAGAGCCGTTATCGCCTTTTTGGAATCGGTAATAACAGGGGTCAAAAGATGCGGTATATCGTTATATATGGAAAACTCAAGCTGTTTAGGGTCTATCATAACAAATTTAAGCTCATCCGGGGAGTTTTTATAAAGAAGAGATAAAATCATAGAGTTTATACCCACACTTTTACCGCTTCCGGTAGTCCCAGCTATCAATAAATGAGGCAGTTTTTTTAAATCAGTCACAAAAGGAGCTCCTACGATATCCTTTCCAAGAGCCATTGTAAGAGGAGATTTTGATTTTTGAAATATCTCACTTTCAATAATTTCCCTAAGATAAATAGTCTCCTGCGTTTCGTTAGGAATTTCTATTCCAACAACATCTTTACCGGGAATTGGAGCCTGAATACGAATTGACTGGGCTTTTAAGGCCATGGCCAAATCATCCTGCAAGGCTAAAATCTTGCTTACTTTTATATGAGGAAGAGGCTTAAACTCAAACGTGGTAACAACAGGTCCTACGTAATATCTTACCACATCCCCTTCTATTTTAAAATATTTAAGTTTTTCAAGAAGCACCTTTATTTTTTTATCTATTTCAGCCTCGTTAACTTCTCTTTTCTTTTTAGGAGGTTTTTGGAGCATATCCAACGGAGGAAACTTCCAGTCTTTGGGTTTTTCCCTCTCCCCTACTTCTATTTGAGAAAGAAGTTTTTTTGTATCTTCAAGTTCATTTACTTTTTTTACCTTTTCAGGATTTTCTTCTTTGATTTCTAAACTTTCTTTTGGAGTTTCTTCTTTTGAAACGGTCTGTAATATTTTTATATTTTCATCTTTTTTCTCTTCTTTATTTTCCTGAAGAGATACATCCTCTTTTAAAATCCCGGTTTCTTTTTTAAAAATTTTATCAGAATAATCCTTTATATCCTCATCGTCAAGCTCTGGAAAAACATCTTCTTCCGGTTTTTCATAGGAAATTTCTTGTTTTTTTTCTTCTTTTATCTCCTCTTTAATCTCTTTTTTAATCTCTTTTTTCTGAACATTATGATTTTGCTTTTTAAAAAAACTGAAAAATGCAAAAACCTTATCCTCAAAAATTAAAAAAAGTCCCCACAACGCAACTACGAAAACAAATATCCCAACTCCCAAAATTCCTATATAGCTTTTTAAAAAACCTACTACCAAATTGCCGACAACCCCTTTATTAACCAACACGCTCTGTAAAAAAAGAAAATCTAAAAAAAGAACTATAAATCCGAGGGTTTTTAAAGAAGTTTGAAAATCGAACCTTTTAAAATAAAAAAGATATAAAACCCAAAACAAAAATAAAACAAATATATACCCTAAATACCCAAAAAGCTTTAAATTAAGCCTTCCTATAAACTCTCCAAAAATCCCGACATACTCTGAAAGCGGAAAAACAGTTGAAAAAGCGAAAAAAATTAAAAGACCGAATAAAAAGATATAAAAAGCTTTTCTTAAAATGACTTATCCTTTTTTGGTGGAATTTTATCTTAAATAGTTTAAAAGCGTCAAATTATTGACTTTAGCTATAGAAGCAAGCAATGCTTCATAAGAAGTTTTTAAAGAAGTAAGTTTCATACTCGCCTCTCCTATATCCGTATCGATATTATCGGATTGAAGAGTTTGGACGTTTATTTTCAGCATATCAACCCTTTGAATACTCATATCAAACTCGTTACTAACAGCCCCTATTTTTGCATGAGAGCGTCTAACCCTGTCCATAACATGGTCAATTGCTTCAATGGCCCCTTGAATTCCAAAATTTCTAGGTTTATTTGAATATCCGTCGGCAAAATTTTTTCCATTTTCAACGGCTTCTATCGCCTCTTGCAAAGTAGAGAAAAAATCAACCTGAGGAGAGTCTATGGTTATGGCATTGTTGGCTTGAAAATAGAGCGAATTGTTGTTAGTATAAATACTTAAATCAATATTTGTAGGATTATTTGACTTGTCTTTTAGATAAAATCTGCCTTTATCATCCACTCCTGTTGACACTTTTTCTTTAGCGGCATTAACTGCTTTATTATAATCATCCGCACTGTTTGATGCCGGCAGATTATCGGTTGTAAGCATTGCTATCACATCCCCTAACTGTCTGTACGTCATTCCTTTTTGTAATTTTTCTTTTTTACAGAGGGTACAGGTATTCTTATCCATTTCCATGGTTGTAGTAATGATATCGTGTGCGGGCGTTAAACTGCCGTCGGATTCAAAAATATCATAAACTTCACTGTCATCAACATTACCGTCGTTATTTTTATCAATCCAAAAGGTGGAATAATGCTTATTTCCACTCCCGTCTGTATAAGACGTATCCCTTAAAGTAATTACCGCGGTTTTTAATTTTCCGTCTTTATCCCTGAATTGAATCTTTATTTCCTGAGGCATGCTATCAGTACCCATTGTATCAGTTATAGAAATATCCTTGGTCGCATATGTCTGGGCTGACGGATTTTTTTCAATAATTTTTTCCCCGTCTTTATAAATAATTTTATAATCCTTAATGATTTGAGAGACATTACCTTTTATTTCGTTTCCGTTTTTATCCATATACAATTTATCGAAATTTACCGAATCTTTGCTAGCAAAAACTTCCAAAGCGTTGTTAGAACTGTCCTGGGCTTTAATATTCACGGATAATTTGGAAGTTTCGGTTTTATCCTTCGTATTGTCGGTAATGATAATTTCCCCGTTTTCCAATCTTACACTTAGATTATCACTGCTGCCCCCATCGTATAAATCCCGTATCTCATTAAGTAAATCCTGCATAGTTGTAGAAGATGTAATATTTAACGTTTTAGTTCCTATATCATTCCCGTTAACATCTTTACCCGTAAAAATCAAATGATCAAGCGTCTGTATAGTCCCGTCACTGCTTCTGATTCCTTTTTCTCCTAATACATTAAATACAGTATCACTTGGAAGTGCTTCTCTTTTTGTATCGATTGTTTTAAATTCACTTCCGAATTTAAAAATTCTGTTGTCAAAATATCCGTTATTGGCGGTAATTGCCGAGTTGTTTCTTATTGTGTTAAAATTGCTTTTTTGAAATTCAACTATATAATCCCCGTTTTTGACCAAATCATCAATACTTGCTTCATCCTTGTCACTTGCAACCATGTAAAAATCCGTAATCATTTTTCCGCTCTGGATATCCTTTATTTGAATTTCCCCCATATCATTAAGTGAAACATCCACAATTTTTGAAGTAGCGGAATTTCCGTAAATTTCACCTATTTTTTCAAGCAGTTTATTTACACTCTCCGAATTTTGCAATGAAAATTTTTCATTTATTAATTCGCCGTTTGGTTTTTTCCCTTTAATATAAAAATAACTCGTTCCGTCTTTATATTTTCCATTTCCTTCATCTATATCTTCAACACCGGTTAGCATTCTAATCTGGCTTTCTCCGGTTATCGGTTCATCCGCAGGTACCGCTCCGGGTGCATCCGGATCAGGGTCTGTTTTATCAATATAAAGTTTCCCGTCCGCACCTCTTACTACAAATTCGGGATGCTGTTTCATTTTATCGTATTGTGGAATATTAAGAGTTACATGTTTTTTATAATCATTATCCCTTCCTAAAAAAAGTTCGCTTCCGGGAATATTATATTCCCTCTCCACTCCGGCACCTAAAAAAGCTTTTACGTATTTGTCGTTTCCCTGATATTTTAATTCATCGTTAATAGGAGGTTTATCAAAAGCGCTTCCACTGAAAATATATTTTCCGTCAATAGATGTGTTTGCTAAATCTTTTAAATGTGCCAGTTCTCCTTTTAATTCATTGACTATCGCCTGCCTGCTGGTTTCATTATTGGTATCGTTAGCGGCTTTTAATAAGTTGACTTTAAACGTATCAAGTGTTGTTACCACATCATTTAACACGGTATCGCTCTCTCTTGAGAATGTTAAAGCGAAATTAGCTGATTTTTTTATCTGGGTAAAAGAATTTATCTCTTCGTTAAGCTTTAGATATTCGGTAAAAATAGTAGGATTATCATACATATTATCTATTTTTCTACCCGTGGCTATTTGGGTTTGAATTTTTTGAAGTTCGCTTAAATCACGCTGATGATTTATCAAAAAATTATTATACATCGTAAATTGAGTTACTCTCATTCTAAACCTTTAAAAGGGCTTTTTTAAGCCAAGCAAAAATTATTCCTTATTTTTTATGAAGAGTTTCAATAGCTTCTTTTAATCTTCTGTTTAAATCTTCTATTTTTTTAACGACTTCTTTAAATTTTTCTACGGATTGAATATCAACTTGATAAAGTTTCTCAAAAATTTCTTTAAACTGTTTCATAAGTTCATACATATGGTTGGTAATCTTAACTAATGTTTTACTCTCACCGGTAATTGAACTGCTGCTTTGTTTTAAAAGATTGATAGTGGTTTCAACTTCTTTTGTGGCTTCCTGGGTTCTTTCGGCAAGTTTTCTTACCTCATCGGCGACAACAGCAAAACCTCTTCCATGTTCTCCCGCTCTTGCAGCTTCTATTGCAGCGTTTAACGCCAGAAGATTAGTCTGTTCTGATATATCCTTAATAAGCTGTATAACACTGTTTATCTGCTCTATGGAATTATCTAATTGATTAAAACTTTCATTTGTAGTATCTGTAAAATGGACTATTTTATCTATTTCTTTATTTAATAAATTAAAAGTATTTTTTAATTCTTTAATTAAATCTTTAATGGAATTTTTTAAATCTTCAAGTTTTTTTACCTCATACACTATTTCATCACTGTCCTGGGTTATAGACTCAACAATACAAGGTCCTTCTTCTTGAGAATTTTCGTTTTTAGTCTCAGATTTTAAACGTTCTATCTCATTTTTTAAATTAAAAATTTCTCCTCTTAAAGAATCGTTTTCTTTTTTTAACTCCTCATTTTGAGCGTGACACTCGTTAAGCTGCTGCTTTAATTTTTCGATTTCTTCTATATATTTTTTACAAAACATTACTCTTTCCTTTCAAGGGCTTTTACTTTTATTTTATTGGAAGTATCCTGTATAAAGAAAATATCGTCTTTTTTTATCTTATTTAAAGATATTCTTTTGCCGTTTTTAACAATTTCGGCAAAACCGGATTTTTCTCTTTTTTTAGGACTTAGAGATTTAAAAACGTCTAATAGATTTTTTATACCCATTTCCTTATAATCAATAATTTCTTTTAATTTGTTATTATATCTTTTATTTAAGGTTTTTATTTCTTCTTCGAATTTTTCTATTCTTTTTTTAGGGGAAGAAATTTCAAAAGAGGCTTTTAATTTTTCTATTTTATGTTCTTTATTTAAAATAACCCTGTTAAGAGAAAATTGAAATTTTTCTTTTAACACATAAATTTCCCTTAACCTCTCATCCAGCTTTTTAGAAATTGAATTTGCTTCGTATATCTCTTTAAGATGTAAAAGAGTCCTTTCTTTTTTTTGCAAAATATAAGAAACTTTCATTTTAAAGGTATTTATCATATCGTCAATTGTCAACAACATCTCATTTTTATCGGGAAGGGCAATTTCTATAGCATTACTAGGAGTCGCAGCCCTTTTATCCGCCACAAAATCGCTTATCAAATAATCAATTTCATGACCTACGGCAGAAATTATTGGTGTCTTAGCCTTAAATATAGCGTCAGCTACCACCCTTTCATTAAAAGCCCATAAATCCTCTTTGCTTCCTCCGCCTCTTCCCACAATAATTAAATCAAACCCTTTTCCGTCATCAAACCGGTATTCGTCAGCTTTTTTTATATTTTTCGCTATATCTTCCGCCGCGCCATCTCCTTGTACCAGCGTATTAAAAAGATAAAATTCGCTCAAAAGCCATCTTTTTTTGGCAATTCTGAGCATATCCTGCAAAGCCGCGGCAGTTGAAGAAGTAATAATTGCTATTCTTTTTGGAAATTTCGGGAGAGGCTTTTTTTTATCTTCATCAAAATATCCAAGAGCCTTTAGCTCTTCTTTAAGTCTCTCAAAAGCAAGTTGCAAAGCCCCTACCCCTACGGGTTCTATTTCCTGGGCTATAATTTTATACTCACCTCTTGGAACATACAAATTAACGGCCCCGTAAACATAAACATTATCCCCTTCTTTTAATCTGAATTTCATACGTGAAAGATTGCTTCTCCACATAGCGCAGTTGATAGAAGATTTCTCGTCTTTTAAAGTAAAATAAAGATGACCGGAAGAATGATAAACCACTTTACTTACTTCTCCCTGAACCAACACTATTTCAAAATGAGATTCAAGAATGGATTTTATCTGATTGTTTAACTGAGTTACCGTTATCGCTTTCAATTATTTTCCTTTTTATCCTAGGAGACATTTTTACTAAAATATCATATGTTATCGTATCGAAATTTTTTACAAATTCCTTTATATCATCAAATACCACTATTTTTTTAAACTCTCCTTTAACAATCATATAATCCATAGAAATTTTTCCAAGAGCTTCTGTGTCTTTTAATTTACACCCGTTTGTAAAATAAGGAATACCATCGGCGTAACCTACGTCTATTGTGGATATTTTAATTTTCTTTTCACTCATAAACGTTTTATTATATCCGCAGCCTTCTTTCGCGTCGAGTTCTCTTACGCTGACTACGTCTGCTTCTAAACTCATAACAGGCTCATACCCATCTATTCCTCCGTAAATTGCAATTCCCGGACGCACAAAATCTAACGTATCAGGCAGTTTAGATAAGGCAGCGGAATTGGCTATATGAAAATACGGACATTTTATATTATATTTTTTGCAAAATTTTTCTATTTTTTCTTTAATTTTTAAAAATTTATCATATTGTATAAACGTATCGCAACCAAATTCATCCGCACAGCAAAAATGAGAAAAAACGCCTCTAAGTTCAAACTTTCTTTGCCTTATAATTTCAAGCGTTTCATCCAACTCCTCTTCTAAAATCCCGTTTCTTCTAAATCCCGTATCAATTTTTAAATGAATATAGGGGTGTCTGTTTTTTTTTAGCTGAGAAAGGGAGTTTATAGCATAAGAAAAATTTATGGCATTTCTGTTTGTAGGAGGGTTAAAAATTAAAATTTCTTCAAATTCCCTAACCAGATTGGCTTCATCTATATTTCTCACACAAACTTTTCTTATGCCATACTCTCTTAAAAGTTTAGAAATACTAAATATACCATGACCGTATGCATTATCTTTAATAACCGCTAATATATTGGGATTTATTTTGGAAATTTTATCGAGGTTTGAGAAAAGATTTTGTTTATTTAAATAGATAGTAGCCACAAGGGATTACCCTTTAAGTGGCTTAATAAGGTCAAAAGGATTTTCAATAACTCTTTTTCTATCTACAACGTAAGGAATAAGAGCCACTTGTCTTGCTCTTTTAATTGCTTTTTGAACCATATCCTGATGTTTTTTACAAGTACCGGTTAATCTTCTTGGCATAATTTTATATCTCTCAGATAGTGAGTATTTAATTAAGTCTAAATCTTTATATCCGATGTAATCAACTTTCATTTCGCAATATTTACATCTTTTTTTTCCGTATTTTTTCTTTGGATCAGCTGCCATATTTTATCCTTTAAAATGGTATTTCATCTTCATCGATATCGATTGAAGGCACATTGTTATTTTGTTGTGTCGGTTGTTGCATCTGAGGCTTAGGAGCCGGCTGAGAAGGGTTTGTATATCCACCGGCATTATATCCGCTCTCTCCCACGCTGGATTTTGAATCCATAAACTGAACTTTTTCAGCTACCACAGAATGTTTTGAGCGTTTTTGTCCGCTTTGGTCAACCCACTGGTCGAATACAAGTCTCCCTTCTATTAAAACTCTTCTTCCCTTTGCCAGATATTGATTGGCAATTTCAGCACTTCTGCCAAAAACAGTAATATCTATAAACATTACCTCTTGCTTATTCTCACCGGTTAAATTGTCTTTATATGTTCTGTTTGTCGCAAGTCCGAACTTAGCAATAGCAGTCCCGTTTGGAGTGTATCTAAGCTCCACGTCGCGGGTTAAATTACCGATGAGAATAACTTTGTTAAACATTTTTCGCCATCTCTTCCCAGCGTTTAATATCTCTTTTGGTTTCGTATTTAACTGTCATAAATCTAAGTACATCTTCGTTATATCTAAGTTGTCTTTCAAGTTCAAGTACAGCCTCGGCTGGCGCTTTATAATAAACTATATAATAATGTCCTCTTTCAAACTTTTGAATAGGATAAGCCAATTCTCTAACACCTATATTATCTACCGCTACCACTTCACCTTTAAAATCAGTAATGATTTTTTTAACGTTTTCGATAATTGCCGCTTTTTCTTCATCTGTAAGAGTCGGCTTTACGATAATCATCGTTTCGTAATGTCTTAAGCTCATTAAATCTCCTTTTGGCTTTTTAGCCCCAGTGTCCATTTGCTTGGAGCAAGGAGGCGTTTTTTAATTTTGAGGCGATATTATACTATAATTTATTTTTTTTTACAAATTATACCAATCCTCAAAACAAATAAAACATCTATTTTTAATGGAAAAACAGGAAAAAGAAATGGTGCACAAACTTTAAAATTGGGATTGGTATAATCATATATTTTTTCAAATTGGCAAAAGAAGAAAAAGAGTTATTTTTCTTTTGCCAACGCTTTTAAGGCTTTTTTCATAACTTCTTGATGGTCTTTATTAGTTAATATACCAGGATGTTTATTAACTTTTTGCCATAGAGCTTTTATTCTCATTTGAGAGTGGCATCCAAGACAAGTTCCTGTTTTTTCCATTTTATCTCTAATCTCTTTATCAAGAGGTCTTGAATCAGGCCAGTGAGAGCCGACCAATTGAAGTTGTTTGCCATTTCTATCAACAACTTTAGTCCAATCATAATTCATTCCAGGAATTGCAGCTATTTGAGTTGTTGCATTTTTTACTGCAATATTTCCATCTTTATCTTTTATATCAAAAACTAAATTTTGATTTTGGTGATTTAAAAAAGCTCCATCATTAGTTCCATATCCAAGAGTTTTCGGATTTGTATGACAGCTCTCGCAACTTCTTGCCTCCTTTTGAACTGTATGCGGTTGAGCAGGTGCTATATCAGTTGCTGCAACGATATTTCCATTATCTTTTACTTTTGTTTGAACGTTAAGAGTAACTGTCTTACCATCTGGTCCAATTATTGTATATGTTACTTGACACCCAGGAATAATCGGTGAAATCATTCCTTCTCCATTAATTCCTAAGATTGGATCTTCCCAGCGTAGATAACTCCTTGTCTCTTTAGCTTTTCCTTGAAGTTTTTTATATTTTTTTATACTCTCCCAAGTCAATCCATTTTTTAACGGTAGAGCACTTGCAAGCCAGTCAGTCTTTTTATCTCTCATATCTACTTTTACATGACAACCATAACATTGAGGTGCCCAGGTAGCATGACAAGAATAACACTCCATTTTTTTCATATGAGACGCAACATCCACCATTGCCACCCTTGCTTTTGCATTAAAATTAGGTGCTAAATTTTTAAGTACTGGAACTTTTAAATCTTTTCCGTTTGCCAAATGGACAATTACATCATTTCCTCGTTTAATTACATTTCCAAAAGGATTTCCCCTAGCTGTTAATATATAACCGTCTTCAGGATTATAAACAGTTCCATATTTCATCCAATTTGGTAATTTTTTAGTAACACCTCTTGCTTTTTTATAACCTTTATTAAAACTTTTCTCTCCAGCTCCTATTGGTAATTCCCAAGGATATTTATTAGGAGTTCCATGACAATCTTGACACTCAATCTCAACTTGCGCTAATGTCGTGCCGTGAATATTCCCATCTCCATGCATGTCGATAGAAGTATGACAGTCTTGACAAGTCATTCCGGCCTTATAATGAACATCAGCAGCTATATGCAAATACCTTTTTCCATGAAGTTTAGGCTGAGATTTGCCTCCTTCTTGAAATGGCGACATATATGCGGATTCCATAAGGCCTGTATACGACACACCAATTCTCTTTCCTCTATTATGACAAGAATTACATGTTTCAACATCAATTCCGCTATAAGTTTTTCCTGTTGAAGGAATATACACTTTACTCTTTCTGCTTCCTTGCATTGTATGGACCAGCAACTTACCTTTAACTTTTTTGCTGATTGTAGGATCATTCCCCTCATAAATGCCTTCATTTGAATACGGAATATGACATGCACTACACCCCATTCCTCTATAATCGCCTCTGCCTTGTCTTCCTTTTACGCCAACATGACATCTTAAACAGTCACTTCTTGTATATGCAATTGCCGCTAGTTTTATTAACTCTTCTTTTGATTTACCTTTAACATCATCAATATCTTTTGCTGCTTCTGGAAGGGCTTTTAACTTTTTAACGAAATTGTCCGGATATTTTTTAGTCAGATATTTCATATACTCTTTATAAGTGCAAGTACCCCAAGCAGGTGTAAATCCATCATCATCTTTTACATCAAAGTTTCCATACATCGCTTTTCTCTCTTTTTGCACCCCAAAAGCGATTAAATTTCCTTGAATTTTTCCAGCTTCCGTTGTCATTAACGATTTTTCCAAGTTCTTAACCGTATCCATATGACACATTCCACAAGTATTTTTTACTACATACCTGCTACCAGGGTCAGGCGCGAACACTTTTAAACCACCAGGATGATTTTTGGGAGGAACATGAGCCTCTTTTGCAGTAGTTGCTTTTGGATTTCCACCATGACAAAACACGCAATTGTTCTTATCTCCCATGCTTTTAGATAAAGCAGCAATTTGCTTCATCATAGGAGAATTTGGGTCTTTAATATTTTCAATACCTTTATGACAACTTAAACAATCAGCCAGAGAATAAACTGCCACAAGAGAAATAAGCAAAGCCTTTTTCATTTTTTCTCCTTTAAAAATAGTTAAAATTATATTATACAACTTTCAGTTTAGAAATTCAATCTCATTATACCAATCCCCAAAATAAATGTTTGATTTATTTTGGGGATTGGTATTATTTACATTTTTTCAGCATGAAACAGCCCTGGTCGTCAAACATCCTTATTATATCTGTTTTTTCTTTTTTGATATAATTTTATAAAAAAAGGGGAAATACAATGGCAAAAGTAGCAATAAACGGACTTGGAAGAATAGGAAAAATGGTTTTATGGCATTATGTTCAGACAAAACCTGAAAATATAGAAATTACCGTAGCAAACGGAGGAAGCGGAACACCGGAAGATTTGGCTTATATGCTAAAATTTGATTCTGTTCATGGAAGATTTCCGGCAAGTGTTGATTATACTGATGAGAGTTTAATCGTTGACGGGAAAGAAA
>JAMOSR010000018.1 GCA_027062985.1 Nautiliaceae bacterium | reverse complement strand
ATATCAAGCATTATGTCTTTTATAAATCCCTTAAAATCATCAAACTGCATAAAGCTTTCAAAAACTCCCACTATCGTTTCGTTTTTTTGCATAATTTCTTCAACATCTTTTAATATGTTTTTCGCTTCTTTTATCAAAAATTCAAGTTCGCTCACTTCATCGTTTTCAAGTTTTTCTATCAGTCCTAAAAGTCTTTTGTCCCTGTTTTTCATACCCTGATAAATTTTATTTAACAGTTTATAAATTAAATCCCTCACAAAAGAGGATTTGTTTAATTTATACTCTTCTTTAAGCTCAATTAATTTTTTTACCTCTTTTTCAAAATCTTCCGCTACATAACTAAAATCCGCCCTTGCCAAAAGCGTATCCACAAACGTAAAATAAATTTCATTAAGATAATAATATCCCCCGATTTTACTAAAAAGTCCTATTTCCACAAGTTCATGAGGGACCGATAAAAGCTTCTTGTTTTTATAAGCTTCATCAAGAAGTTTTCTGTGACGGCAAAGAAGATTTAAAAGCTCAATATGTTTCATAAACACTCCTACACAAAATAAGTGGAATTATATCAACAAAAGAAAAAGAAATTGGTCAGTACCAGGGATTAAACTAACCTTACGTCTATAAAACTGCCGCTTTCAAATTCATCAAGTTTTTCAAGCACCCTAACTATCCTATAAACTCCCTCTTCCAATGAAACCCTGCCGCTTTCTACCCTATCAAGGCTTGGAAACTTACCATGGTCAGCGCTTATAACTTTTGCAACCATATCCGTATCAATAACCCCGGGAGCCAGCGCATAAATTTTTGAATCTATCTCTTTGGCATAAATACTAACCATCATATTTACGGCACATTTACTTAAAGCATATCCTCCCCATCCCGGATTTCCGTTTACCGCAGCACCGCTGCTCATAACAACAATTTTTTTACTGATAGGAGCAAGTTCGTCTATTAATACTTTATTTGCCCAGACGTTTATATCAAAAATATTTTGAAGCTCTTTAACACTCCATTCTTTCATAAGTTTTATCTCACCAAGTATTCCGGCGTTTAATATTGTCAAATCTAATTCTCCGTCAATTTCCAAATAATCAAGGGCCCTTGGAAGCTTTTCAAACGCCCCCATATCCACTTTATAAAACTTAACTAAATCACCAAACGGATTGCTTCTACCAAGGCCGTAAACCTCGGCGTCTTCTTCAAGATAGTGTTTAACAAGCCCGTATCCTATTCCTCTGCTTATCCCCGTAATTAAAACTCTCATATCTTCTCCTTAAAACCTGTTGGCTATCTCTTCTATTCTTTTTAAATGAAATTTATCCCGGTAATCTTTTAAAAGTTCTATAGCTTCGTTTACCTTACCGCTGTTTGCAAGTTCTTCGGCTTTTAAAATTTTTTCGTTTCTTTTCTTAATAAAATGTTTATAACTTCTAAGGTTTTTCAAAAAAGGATAAAGCTCAACCAGTTCAAGAGCTTTTTCATACTCTTTATTGGCCATATATCCTAAAAACTTTAAAATTATCTCTATTTTTTCCAAAATTTTTTGAGCCTTGTCTTTAAAATCAGGAAAATCCTGCAAAATCAAAGCCGCTTTTTTAGCTTTGTCAAACTCTTCTTTTTCTAAAAATTCCAGAGCTTTTTGATACAGTTTATTAGCATAATTTATAACATTTTGATATTCAGCCGTATTTTTAAGTTCCGGATGGGCTTTGACCAAATCAAAAAATCCTTTAAAATCTCTTTTTGCCAGTTTTTCTCTCATAAGTTTTATAATATTGGCTTCTCTTAAAAGAAGCTCTATTAAAGGAAGTTTCTCAGTAACGGCCATAAAAGGTTCTAAAAGCTCTTTTGCTTCCGATATTCTTCCCTCTTCTATCAATTTAAACGCTTTATTAAAAGTAATCTGCCACTTTTTTTCTAAAAGCTGATAATATTTCGTTTCTTTTAAAAGAGGATACTGATTGGCAATAGTGTAAGCCAGGGCGTAATTACCTGATTTTACAGCGTTTTTAAATTTAATTAAATTTGAATAATGAGAAATAATTTCTTTTATTTTGCTTCTTAAATGAGGTACTTCTATAAGTTTATCAAGCATTTTAACGGCTTCTGCAGGGTCTGTTTCAAAAAGGGATTTCGCCCTTTTTATAAAAAGTTCAACCATTTTCTCAAGTCTTTCAAATCCCTGAGACCTTCTTAAAAAAGGATTGGCATCAATCAACTCATACGCTTTTTTAAAATCTTCCCTTAAAATAGCGTCAAGCAAATCTTTTTCTTCTTCAAACAAGTCCCTGTAATATAACACCCCATTCATATCAGAAACTACCATATATTTTCCTACAACCGCTATTTTATCCCCGTTAGCAAACTCTTCAAACTTATCATTTAAGATAACCTCTCTTTCAAGAGAATAGAGCATAATTTTATTAGCCCCCAAAATAAGCAAAATATCGCTATCTATCCAAAAGTCCCTAAATTCCCTGTAAAAATCCACCCTGTCTTTTTTATCTATTTTAATCAAATCCCATTTTACTATATCGCTTATTTCATC
>JAMOSR010000017.1 GCA_027062985.1 Nautiliaceae bacterium | reverse complement strand
ATTCTATTACGTTTTCTTCTTTATTGGCATCAAGTGAATATGTTTTAATATCAATTCCTAATTTTTCTTTAATATCTTTTGCTATTTCGTCGCATTTGCTTTTCGTGCGGCTTGCCAATACTATATTCTCAAAAGTATCTCTGTTTTTTGCCGCTTTAAAAGCACTGACTCTTCCGACGCCGCCGGCACCTATTATCAATAAGTTTGCCATATCACTCCTTTTTAAAAAAATTATAACATTTTTAAAGCTATTATTTATGTTATAATTTAATTAAGTTCACTATTTTTGAAAGGGTTAAAAATGTTTTTTGGAAAAAAAGAGAAGGGTCATCAATCTTTTATTGAAAAAAAAGTTGATGAATGTTTAAAAACCATTAAAAATAAAGTGATTGACGAAAATTTTTTAAGAGGATTGGAGTTTTGTAAAACAACTGAAGAAAAGTTGGATTTTATTATGAAGTATTTAGAAAATATTACTTATGAATTTGATTATTTTATAAAACATTATCCCGTAGCAATGTTTGCGGTTGATCCTAAAAGAAAAATGATTGTCTGGAATGAAGAATTTGAAAAACTGACAGGGTTTAGTGAATATGAAATAAAAAATCTGGATGTTCCCCAGGCTCCTAAAATTTTGTGGCCTGAAAATCCTAAGGAATGTAAAGTATGTCAACTTGTTTTAAAATATGATCAGGAAAAGAGAAGTGGTATAGGGGTTGCCGAGATTATGAATAAAAACGGTGACATTATACCGGTCTATGTATATGTGGAACCGATAATAAAAAACGGTGAGGTTATGAAAACATATGTCAGTTTAAGAAATTTAATAGAAGAAAGAAAAAAAGAAGCCCAAATCAGAAAAGAATTTTTTGAAAAAGAGGCAAAGGAATTAATTAAAGTTCTGGAAAATATAGCCAATCATAAACTTAATAATGAATTTACTATTTCTGATGATAATGATTTTAAGATTTTGGAAAATCCTGTCAAAAATATTCAGAATACGTTAAGAAATATTATATTGTCTTTAAGAGAATCTTATGATGTTATCAAGGTTGTTTATGAGGATGTTTCTGATAGATTAAATAGGTTGGTGGAATGGAATGAAACCAAATTTTTGCCCTCTCAAATGGAAGTTAGTAACCGTTCTAAAGATTTAGCTGAATCTATGCAAGAAATCGAGAAAATGGTTGATGTAATTAAAGATATAGCCGACCAGACAAACCTGTTGGCCCTAAACGCGGCTATTGAAGCGGCAAGAGCGGGAGAACATGGCAGAGGATTTGCCGTTGTCGCGGATGAAATTAGAAAACTTGCCGAAAAATCCCAAAAAAGCGCTAGTGAAATTACGGCCATTATAAATCTTATAAAATCGAATGTTCAAAATATGAATTTAGATATAGAAAACACTCAAAAAGAAGCGCAAGAGCTTGTAAAAGAACTAAGAAATATAATGGAAAAATTAGCTTCTATTGCAAGGAATATGCAAGAACTTAACGAAATGATTAAAGATTTTGAGGTGTAACATGAAAGTATCTTTAATACAGCAGGAATATAAAGGTTCAAAAGAAAAAAACCGTTCTCATACGATTGAGATGATAAAAAAGGCAAAAGGCGAACTTGTTGTTTTGCAAGAGCTTCATCAGAGCGAATATTTCTGTAAATGTGAAGATACGAAATATTTCGATTATGCCGAAAGTTTCCAAGAAGACGTTGAATTTTGGAGAAAAGTGAGTAAAGAGCAGGATATCGTACTTGTTACTTCTTTATTTGAGAAAGTAATGGATGGGATTTATTATAATACGGCTGTGGTTTTTGACAGGGGGAAAATTGCAGGAAAATACAGAAAAACACACATTCCTGACGACCCCGGATTTTATGAAAAATTTTACTTTACTCCTGGTGATGAGATTGAACCTATTGATACGTCAGTGGGCAGGCTTGGCGTTTTAGTGTGCTGGGACCAGTGGTATCCCGAACCTGCCAGGATTATGGCGCTTAAAGGGGCTGAAATTTTAATATATCCGACGGCAATAGGATGGCTTATGTGCCCTGAGGATAGAATTGACGAGCTTTGTGAAAAAGAAAACACACCTGAAGAAAAAGAAAAAATGCTAAATGCATGGACAAGCGTTCAAAGAGGGCATGCGGTGGCAAACGGGGTGTATGTTGTAGCTGTTAATAGAGTGGGCCGAGAAAAAGACCCGTCAGGCGTGCTTGGGGGCATTGAATTTTGGGGAAACAGTTTTATTTTCGGTCCTCAAGGGGAAGAGCTGGCAAGAGGTGGAATTAATGAAGAAATTATAGAAGCCGATTTAGATTTAAAAAGGGCAAAAGAAGTTAGGAAAATCTGGCCGTTTTTTAGAGACAGAAGAATCGAACTTTATAAAGATTTAAGGAAAAGACATTGCGTTGGATAATTTGGTTTTTATTTTTTAATTTTTCTTTTGCTGTAACGCTAAAAGAAGTAAATAATACGGAAAATTTAGATTTTAATTCTTTATATTTATTAAACGCTGACTTTATTCCTTATGTTTTAAAGCATAAAAATATTTT
>JAMOSR010000016.1 GCA_027062985.1 Nautiliaceae bacterium | reverse complement strand
ATGTAAAAATACATATTATTCCCGGAGGTTCAAAAGCGCTTTTGAAAACCATTAAAACCGCTAAAAAGGGGGATTTGTATCTGCCGGGAAGCGAAGGGTATGTTTTAAAAAATAAAAATCTTTTTTTAGATTATAAAGAAGTGGGATATAATCAATTGGGACTCGTAGTAAAAAAAGGAAACCCGAAACATATAAAAGGGCTTGATGATTTATTAAGAACCGATATAAAAGTGGTGTTGTGTAATTATAAGCTCAGTTCATGCGGAAAAGAGACAAAAAAAGTTTTAACAAAATATAAGGGAGAAGAGTTTTTTTACACTGTGCTTGACAGATGTGTGGAGGTGGTTCTTGATTCAAGACCGTTGAATGATAGGGTAAAAACAGTAGCGGACGTGGGACCTAACTGGAAAGCTACCGCTAAATGGAAAGGAAATAAAGAATATTTGGACGTTATAGATATTCCTGCGGCGAAAAAACACAGACTGTTGTTGGCTGTGGTTAAATATTCTAAAAATAAAAAATTGGCAGAAGAGTTTTTAAAGTTTGCAACTTCTCCTAAAGGACTGGAAATTATGAAAAAATACGGGTTTAGAGATGAAAACGAATAGATATATAATTGTTTTTGTTTTAGTAAATCTTCTTTTTATAGCTGTTTATGTGTTTTTTAATTTAAAAACCGTAAAAACCCTTAATGAGATTAACTTACAAAAAGATTATGTCCGCTCTAATGAAATAATAGTTTTTGAAATAGGTAAGAAACTTTACCGTTTAGAAAATAATATTCTTAAACTGACTGTATTTGGAACGGAAGATAATATTGTGAATTATTATTTAAAAAAAATAAAAAAAGAAATTAATGAAATTAAACGCTTAATAAAAGTTTTACAAACGGGGGGAGAATATAGTCAATCTCTTTTGGTAAACACCTCTTATAGCGAGAAATTTAATAAAACGTTAAAAATAGAAAAAAAATATTTCGATGTAGGTCTGCTTGACGTTGTTGCAAAACTTAAAATAGTGGATGAAGAGTTAAATGAGCTTTTGGTTTTAATAAAACAAAGAAACAATAAAATTGAAAAAAATACGGCGTTAAGGTTAAAAAGGTTTTTAAAACTTATGCCTTCTTTGTTTGATAGAATGGCTGAAAATACAAACAGATATCTTGTAAAGACCGACTCCACTTTAAGAGAGCTTGAATGTAAAAAAGAAAAACTGTTAAAAAAATATTTTAACATTCAAATTGTTTTTTTAATTTTTACTTTTTTTATTAATATTTCGATTTTATTTTATCTTCTTAAAAGTTTTAACCGTCTTTATGAAGAATTGGAATACAGGCTTTATCATGATAATTTAACGAAACTTAAAAACAGGCTGGCTTTAGAGGAAGATTTGAAACATTATAAATCAAAAACGAAAAAAGGTCTTATTCTTATAGATATTGAAGGTTTCAGTAACATAAACGAACTGTACGGTGTGGAGATAGGAAACGAATATCTTGTAAGTTTTTCACAAACTTTGAAAAAACTGCTTCCGGAAGAAAATGTATATCGGGTTGGAAGCGACGAATTTGCCGTTTTGTTAATAGATAAACCCGATATAAAAAAACATGCAAAAAGACTTTATAAAGAGATTGTAAATCAGAAAATATATGTACCAAGTCTTGATATCAGTATTGACATTGATGTGAAAATGGGGCTTGCAGTAAAAGTAAATCTGTTGAGAAACGCTACTTTTGCCTTACAAATTGCAAAACAAAAAAATCTTCCTGTATATAAAATACTAAAAAAAGACATTATAGAAGCAAATGAAAAAATAAAAGAATCTATGTATTGGAGTAGGGAGATAAAAAAAGCTTTAAAAGAAGATAATTTTGTGCCTTTTTTTCAGCCTATCGTAGACAGGGACGGGCATATAGTAAAATATGAGGTTTTGATGAGAATGAAAAACGGAGAGCATTATGTCCCTCCCGTATTTTTGGATATAGCCATAAAAAATATGCAGTATATTAATATTTCGAAAAACCTCTTTTTAAAAATAGTGGAAATTTTAAAACATAAAAATATAAATGTAAGTTTTAATATCAACTTTTTGGATATCGAAAATTTTGAAATGAGAAACTTAATATTAAAAACTTTAAAACAGTATCCAGAAATAGCCAAGAGAATCACTTTTGAAATACTTGAAAATCTGGAAATACAAGAGTATGAGTTGCTTGAAAGTTTTATTGAAGAATCAAAAAGTTTGGGCAGCAGATTTGCAATAGACGATTTTGGAAGCGGATTTTCAAATTATAAAAGAGTATTGGATATGAAAACGGACTTTTTAAAAATAGACGGAAGTCTG
Organism: Nautiliaceae bacterium; assembly: GCA_027062985.1. Lineage (GTDB taxonomy): Bacteria > Campylobacterota > Campylobacteria > Campylobacterales > Nautiliaceae > Caminibacter. The sequence goes on along the minus strand of JAMOSR010000016.1, from coordinate 10,308 downwards.
ATAAAAAATATTCACGAAAACAGGCATTCATATAATATCGTAAAATCAATAGCTCTTTTTGCAAAAGAGAGTAATATTAAAACGGTGGCGGAATTTGTGCATTGTAAAGAAGTTTTTGAAGTGTGTAAAGAACTAGACATAGATTATTTTCAAGGGTATTATTTTTCTCCTCCTTTAAAAGATATCTAGACTTAAAGGAAATCTTTATGAAAAAACTGATTTTTTTAACAGTAGTTACATGGCTTTTTGGTTTAAACATAAGTGTTAGTATTTTACCTCAAAAAGGGGTTGTAAAGGCTATCGGTAAAGATAAGGTAAGCGTAAATGTTATGGTGCCTCCCGGAGTTTCTCCCGCGACGTATTCGCCCGATTTTAAGAAACTTAAACTTCTTAAAAAATCAACGCTGTATTTTTATATAGGAGTGCCTTTTGATAAAAAGTATCTTTCAAAAATAAAAGAGATTAACCCTTCAATAAAAACGGTATATTTCGGTAAATATCTAAAAACAGACTCCAACCCTCATATATGGTTAAGCCCGGCATTTTTAATGCTTGAAGCAAAAGTAGTGTTAAATGAACTTATTAAAGCCGACCCTGACAATAAAAATTTTTATTCAAGCAATTATAAAAAATATATTGAACTTTTGGGGAATTTGGAAGAAAAGGGATTTAAAGAAATCAGGCAAAAGGCTTTTATTACTTTTCACCCTTCTTTTTATTATTTTGCAAAAGATTTTGAAATCAATCAAATAGCCCTTGAAAAAGAGGGCAAAGCGCCTAGTTTTTCATATCTTGCCAAAATTATTAAGATTGCTAAAAAAAACAGGATAAAAACGGTTATTATCTCTCCTGAGTTTCCTGTTAAATATGCAAAAATAGTGGCTTCAAAAATAGGCGCGGATGTGAAAATTATTTCTCCCCTGAACGAAAAACCCGAATATACTATAAACAGACTTATAGAGGCTCTTAAGTGAGAGCTGTTGAGATAAAAAACTTATATTTTAAATATCAAAACGAATGGGTGCTTGAGAATATCAATCTCGAAGTTGAGGATGGGGAATTTGTTGCCATTGTAGGACCTAACGGGGGAGGAAAAACAACGCTTCTTAGGCTTATGCTGGGTTTTTTAAAACCCACTGAGGGAGAAATTAAAATTTACGGCAAACCTCCTAAGGAGGCTTCTTCTTTTATGGGATACGTACCTCAATATACCAGTTTTTCCCTTGATATCCCGATTACCGTGTTTGATATCGTTCTTCAGGGGCGGCTTGAGAGAGGTAAATTTTTTTATTCTAAAAAAGATAAAAAAAAAGCTCTTGAAATTATGGAAAAACTGAAAATAAAAGATTTTAAAGACAGAAAAATAAAAGACCTCTCCGGCGGACAGAGGCAAAAAGTACTTATTGCAAGAGCATTGGTAAGTGAGCCTAAAATAGTGCTTATGGACGAGCCTACAAGCGCTATAGACCCTAAGGGTCAAAAAGAGATACTTGATTTAATTGAATCGATGCAAATTACAAGAGTAGTTGTAAGTCATGATATAAAAATACTTTTAAGAAATGTGGATAAAATAGTTTATATTCATAAAAAAGCGGTAATTCATGAAGGTCCTAAGCTTAATATTCCAAAAGACAAACATTTTTGTGAAGTTGAGCTTATAGAATTTTTAAAGGCTGACGAATGTGGGATTTAATATCCAATTCCGTATATGCGGGAATTTTGCTCAGTATCGCAATAGGAATTATAGGTTCTCTTATAGTAATAAACAAAGCCACTTCCATTACTGGAAGCATTGCCCACGGGAGTTTCGGGGGAATTGGAATAGGAATATATTTTGGGATAAATATATTGCTTTCCACAACTGTTTTTACTCTTTTTCTGGCTTTAATTTTAGCGTTTATTACAATATATTACAAACACCGCTCAGACAGTCTTATAGGGGTTATATGGGCGCTTGGAATGAGTGTCGGTATTATTTTTCTCTCTTTATCCAGCGGTTATCATGCCGATGCCCTCAGTTATCTTTTCGGAAATATTTTACTGGTGGAAAATAGCGATATTTTTATGATGGCCGGGGTTGATTTATTATTGCTGATTTCCATTATAGTACTTTATAACCGTTTTTTGGCTATGAGTTATGATATGGAATTTTTAAAAGTAAGAGGTATTAACGCCGAGATTTTATATACCTATTTTTTGATTTTAACCTCATTGACGATAGTTATGAGTGTCAGGGCTATAGGAATTATTTTGATTTTAGCACTTTTTACAATTCCTCCTTTAATAGCGGAAAGATTTACAAAAAAGTTTTATTTAATGATGGTTTTAAGCGGAGTTCTTTCTTTGATTTTTGTGGTGGGGGGTATTATTCTAAGTTACTATTTTGATTTGTCTCCAACTCCGGTAATCGTAATAATCGCGGCTTTGGGGCTTTTTTTGAGTATGTTTAAAAAGGGTTAAAAATCATACCTTTTTACACATCTTCCACAATGGCAAAAAAAGGCAGGATTATTTCATGCTAAACTACAAAGATAAAAATATGACAGCTCCGTGCTTCTTTTTGCTTATGCAACACTCAAATTTTGCTAAAAAGTGCGAACGGCAAGCGCCCTGACGGGTAGACGCACTTTTTTTTAACGCAAAATTTTCGTTAAAATCCGCAATGCTGTCATATTTTTACTTTTTCGTAATTTAAATTTTTCTGGTATGAAACAGCCCTAGTTTGAGGTTCGAGATGTGTAGAAAGGTATGGTTAAAAATAGTATAATTTCAACAAAAAGGGATTGATTTGTATCTGGTTACCGATGAGAGACTTGAAAAGATGAAAAAGGTTTTAAATACCAGACAGTGGACTCTTAGGGTTTTTATGGATTACGTCTATTCTCCTCATAATCTATCAGCTATTGTCAGAACATGCGATGCCGTCAATGTCGGAAAACTTTATTACAGGCATCAAAAAAAAGTAAGACTTAACAATGAAATTACCATGGGAGCCCATAAGTGGATTTTTCACGAGTATGTTGAAGATATAGAAGAATTTTATAAAAACATAAAAGAAGAGGGTTATCAGGTAGTTGTAACTCTTTTAGATAAAGATACGGTGGATTTTAGGGAGGTGGATTATACCAAACCGACGCTTGTGGTCCTTGGGAACGAAGTGGACGGGGCTAGTGAAATAAGTGTAAAATACGCCGATAAAAAAGTAATAATACCAATGTATGGAATGAGCCAGAGTTTAAACGTATCTGTCGCCAATGCGGTGATTTTATATGAAGCCCAACGACAAAGAGCACTTAAAGGTATGTACGATAAACCTTCCCTTCCTCCGGATTTAATAGAAAAAACGTTAAGAAAATGGGCTTATGAAGATATGCTTAAAAGATAAATATTTCTAATCTCTTAAAACGCCTTTTTTTAGAGGGACAAACTCACAGGCTTCAAGTTCTTCTTTTTTTCCGTTTTTATAAAATCTTGTTATTATCTGCCTGTTTCCGTTTTTTACTGGGGCGAGTATAAATCCGTCTTCTTTTACCTGTTTTAAAAGTTCTTTTTCAAGGTTATCTATATATGCTGAAAGCAGTATTCTGTCATAAGGGGCAAACTCCCTCCATCCATATCTTCCGTCATCGCATTTTGCATTAATATTGTAAAGACCTAACTTATTAAATCTTTCTTTTGCCGTTTTTACGAGTTCGCATATTCTGTCTATAGTAAATACCCTTCTTACGATTTTAGAAAGGACGGCTGCCTGATAGCCGCTTCCGCATCCTATTTCTAAAATGCTGTCAACTCCTTCCAAATCAAGATAATAAGTCATTTTAGCAATGGTTAAAGGAGAGCTTATAGTTGAGTCGTCGGCTAAAGGGAGAGGTGTGATTTCGTATGCTTTTTTTTCAAATCCGGCGGGGACGAAATATTTTCTGTCAATTTCACAAAACGCTTTATACTCTTTTGGACCTAAAGGTACCAAATCGGCAAGTTTATCGGCTAGCTTTTCATTCATGATATTCCTATATTGAGTTTTTTTCTTATTTTTTTGTTTTTATCAATCTTTATATCGGTAATTCCTTTTTCACACTTAACCTCAATCCCTTCACCCCATGCGTCTAAGACGCATCCGTAAGCTTCTTCATTGGCGCTGTTTGCCGCTATTACATAGCATTGATTTGAAAGTGCTAAGGCTTTATTTAGGGTTTTAAAATGTTCTATTCTCTCTTTTCCCCATCTAGCCGGCACTAAAATTAAATCAACTCCTCTAAAATCTATCCAATATTCTATAAATCTCAGCTCAAAACATATTAAGCTTCCTAATTTTAATCCTCTCCATTCAAATATTTCCGGTTTTTCGCCTGTATCAAAATGTTTTTTTTCATCTCCGAAAAGATTGTATTTTGCCCTTTTATATGTTAAACCGGTATCAAACAGGCAGAAGTAATTTTTATTATCGAGTATTATGGTAAGCGCAAAAGATTTTTTTATTTTTGAAAGTTCATTTATTGCGTATTTTCCAAATCTGTTTACTTCATCCCATTTTTCATAATCAAACCCTGTTAGACAAACTTCCGGAAAAAGAAGAAAATCAGCGGGCGAATTTTCTATAATTTCAACCACCCGCTTTAAATTATATTCATAATCCTTTGAAGTTTTAAAATTAATTAATTCAATTTTTAATTTTCCGTTTTCCATTGTGGAACTTTCCATTATTCTCCGTAGACTCTTTTATAGATTTTATCTACATTTCTCGTATAGTAATCATAATCAAAAAGACTTCTGATTTCATCTTCTTTCATAACTTTTCTTAAATCTTCGTCTTTAAGCAGGTTTTCAAGGAATAAACTCTCACCTTTTTCATTAATAGGGGCTTTTCCTTTTTGAAGTTCTTCCCATACTTTCATAGCGTTTCTTTGAACGATTTTATATGCGTCTTCGCGGCTAATGCCTCTTTTTGGAAGTTCAAGCAATACCCTTTGAGAAAATACAAGTCCTCCCGTAAGATTTAGATTTTTCATCATATTTTCAGGATAAACTACAAGATTTGAGATAATATTATTAAGTCTGTGAAGCATAAAATCGGTTGTAATAAACGTATCAGGCAGCCAAAATCTCTCAACCGAGCTGTGAGAAATATCTCTTTCGTGCCAAAGCGCCACATTTTCCATAGCAGGGTTTACATAAGCCCTGATTACCCTTGCAAGACCTGTAATGTTTTCGCTAAGAACCGGGTTTCTTTTGTGCGGCATAGCGGATGAGCCTTTTTGACCTTTTGAGAAATATTCTTCCGCTTCATATACTTCCGTTCTTTGGAAATGTCTGATATTTACGGCTATTTTTTCAACTGTAGAAGCAAGAAGCCCAAGTGCGCTTGCGAGTCTTGCGTATCTGTCTCTTTGAATTACCTGATTTGAAATTGGTGCCGGTTTAAGCCCTAGATATTCGCATGTAAGTTCTTCAAGTTCAATAGGAGCGTGAGCGAAGTTCCCCATTGCCCCACTTACTTTTCCAACACTTATTACTTCAAGCGTTTCTTCAAGGTTTTTAAGATGTCTTTTCATTTCGTCATACCAGATTGATAAAACAAGCCCGAATGTAATAGGCTCTCCGTGAATTCCGTGACTTCTACCAACCATCAGCGTATATTTATGCTCTAAGGCTCTTTTTTTGATTGAGTCCATTACCATTTTAACATCGTCAATAATGATTTTTAAAGAATCTCTCATCTGAAGCGCCACAGCCGTATCAATGGTATCGGAGCTTGTCATTCCGTAATGAACCCATCTTGACTCTTCTCCGAGACTTTCGGCTACACTTGTTAAAAAGGCAATTACATCATGTTTTGTCTCTTTTTCGATTTCGTGAATTCTTTTTATATCAAATTTCGCGTTTTTAATAATCTTTTTGGCATCTTCATCGGGAATAAGTCCTAGTTTATTCCACGCTTTTACAGCCGCTTTTTCAACTTCAAGCCATGCGTTAAATTTTGCCTGTTCGTCCCATAACTTTTTCATCTCTTCTCTAGCGTATCTTTCAACCATAAAGTGTCCTTTTTTTGATACAATTATAACAAAAAGGCTACTTATGCTAGATATTGGCTTTCCTGAGTTTACTTTTATTGTAATAATAGCGATAATAGTACTAGGCCCTGATAAACTTCCCGAAGCTCTTAAAGCGACTGGAAAAATGGTCGGTAAGGTTAAAAGAATGTGGAGAGACGCTACAGCCGATATAAGACGCGAATTGGAACTTGAAGAGATGAAAGAAGAAATGCAAAAATATAAAGAAGAGCTTAAAAAACTTCAAGAACAGGTTAATAAAGACACATCCGAAATCAATAAAGGATTGACAAGTCTTGATGATTTAACAGCCATGGGAAATACTAAAAATTTTAAGGATATGATTAAATAATGGGATTTGTAGTAAAAGAATTTGATATAAAAAATGAAAAAGTTCTTGATTTTTTAGTCAAAAAGCTCGGATTTAACGTAAGAGAAGCAAAAAGAGCAATTGACAGGGGAAGAGTTAGTGTAAATGATAAAAGAGTTACTAAAAAAAGCGCAAGAGCTACCGGAAAACTTAAATGTATAGTTTTTGAACCCAACGGATACGGGTTAAGGCCTATATTCGAAACGGCTCACTTTGCGGTTTTTGATAAGCCAAGCGGGGTTGCCATTCATCCTAAAAAACTTGCCAATACAAAAAGTCTTCTTGATGACGTAAGGGCTTTATGGGGAAATGACGCAAATTTGGTTCACAGGCTTGATAAAGAAACCAGCGGTTTAGTAATGGCAAGTAAGAATAAATTTGCTGAAAGCATACTGAAAAAAATGTTTCAGGATAAAGAAATTCAAAAAACATACGTAGCGCTTGTAAAAGGTCATTTAAATAAAGAAATGACAATAAAAAAACCGATAGCCGTAAATAAAGACGAAAATATAAAAGTGAAAGTTCTTATTCATCCTGATGGGAAAGAATCCGTTACCATTATAAAACCTGTAAAAAAAATAGGTGAAAACACATTAGTTGAATGTATTCCTCTAACAGGAAGACAACATCAAATAAGAGTGCATTTGTATAGCATAGGTCATCCTATAGTAGGAGACCCTTTATACGGAGTTGATAATGAATTTGCCGATAGATATTTAAATAAACTGGTCAGTGAAGAAGAGAGAATAGAAAAAACAGGGGCTAAAAGATTGATGCTTCACGCAAAAAAAATAGAATTTGAATTTATGAATAATAAGTATGTAATAGTAAGTGAGAGTTTTGAAAAAGAATTAAGCGGTTAAGCTAACATTAAGGAAAATTTATTATAATTCTAGCTCAATTTCCCCTCCTTAAAAGTTTTTACCTCCTTTTAAGCCCTTTTGGGCTTTAAAAAAATATTTAATCCGATATTTGGCATTGATTTTTTATTAAAAAACGGGTGTAAAATCAGGAATTTAAAAAGATTTTGTTTTATTAGTGTGTCTGTCACTATTTATTGAAGAAATAATTAAATGGCTCCGGCGAGAGGACTCGAACCTCTGACCCGACGGTTAACAGCCGTCTGCTCTACCGACTGAGCTACGCCGGAATAAATGGCGGAGAGGGCGGGATTCGAACCCGCGGTACCCGATATGGGTACAACGCCTTAGCAGGGCGCCGGTTTCAGCCACTCACCCACCTCTCCGTAAGGTGGTGCCCGGGGCCGGACTCGAACCGGCACGGGCAAAGCGCCCGAGGGATTTTAAGTCCCTTGCGTCTACCAATTCCGCCACCCGGGCTTGAAATGAAAGTTTATCAAATTAAGCTTAAGATTGCCTTAATGGAGGCGCCACCCGGATTCGAACCGGGGATCAGGGCTTTGCAGGCCCCTGCCTTAGCCACTTGGCTATGGCGCCATGATGAATTAAACTTTCATTTACTGGAGCGGGCTACGGGACTCGAACCCGCGACCTCCACCTTGGCAAGGTGGCGCTCTAGCCAACTGAGCTAAGCCCGCATTTCGTAGATGAAATTATATATAAAAAATCACAAAAAAGCAACAGCTTTTTTGTGAAAATTAAAGTTTAGGACCGGCTTTTTCGTAATCTTTTCCTTCTTGGACGTCTTCGTAACGTTTAAAGTTTTCAATAAACATTTCAGCAAGTTTTCTAAGCTGTCTGTCATATGCCTCTTTATCTTCCCATGTATTTCTTGGATTTAATACTTTTGTATTAACCCCCGGAAGCTCTTTTGGAATAGAGAGGTTAAATACAGGCAGTGTTTCAAACTCGGCATTTTCAATGCTTCCGTCAAGAATTGCGTTAATACACGCCCTTGTGTCTTTAATGCTCATTCTTTTTCCAATCCCATAAGGTCCTCCGGTCCATCCTGTGTTTACAAGATAAACATTTACTCCGTGTTTGTCTATTTTTTCTCCAAGAAGTTTTGCATATACTGTTGGATGAAGCGGTAAGAAAGGCTCACCAAAACAAGCACTGAATGTTGCAACAGGTTCGGTAATCCCTCTTTCAGTTCCCGCTACTTTTGCAGTATATCCGCTTAGGAAATAATACATTGCCTGTTCTTTTGTAAGTTTACTTACAGGCGGCAGTACTCCAAATGCGTCTGCTGTTAAGAATATAATATTTTTTGGATGTCCTCCCTGAAGAGTGCACTCATGGTTGTCTATATGTTCTATAGGATATGAAACTCTTGTATTTTCCGTTTTTCTTGAATCAGTATAGTCCACTTCTCCGTTTTCTTTTATTACCACGTTTTCAAGAAGAGCGCCTCTTTTAATAGCGTTATAAATTTCCGGTTCGCTCTCTTTATCGAGGTTAATTACTTTTGCATAACATCCGCCTTCAAAGTTAAACACACCTTTATCATCCCACCCATGTTCGTCATCGCCTATAAGTTTTCTTTTTGGGTCGGTTGAGAGGGTTGTTTTTCCTGTTCCTGAAAGACCGAAGAATAGGGCGACGTCCCCTTTTTCTCCTATGTTTGCAGAACAGTGCATTGAAAGCTTTCCTTCAAGCGGAAGCCAGTAATTCATCATAGTAAATATACCTTTTTTAAGCTCTCCTCCATATAAAGTTCCGCTCATTACGGCTAAATTATCTTCTATGTTAAATGCCACGAAAATATCGCTGTTTAAGTTTTCTTCTTTCCATTTAGGATATCTTGCGGCTCCTCCTACAAGAAAAGTAAAATCTGGTTTAAAATTTTTAAGTTCTTCTTCTGTTGGTAAAATAAACATATTCATAACAAAATGAGCCTGCCAAGCAATAGGAGTTACAAATCTGATTGCGCGTCTGCTTTCTTTACTTGCCCCTACGAATACATCAACAACATATAATTCATCATATTTGGATAATTCTTCTTTTGTGAATTTTTCAAGTTCTTTAAATGTTTCAGGAGTTATAGGTTGGTTTATTTTTCCCCATGCTATAAAATTTTCGCTTGGAGGCTGTTTTACGAAGTATTTATCTTTTGGACTTCTTCCTGTAAACTCTCCAGTATCTACAGCTGTAGCACCACTTGCCGTTTGAGTAACTTCACCTTTTTTTAAGGTGTCTTCAATTATTTTGTCGTAACTTGGATTATGAATGATTTTATTGGCTTTTATACCAATTTTATCAAGTTCTTTTATCATAATTTTCTCCTACTTAAATGTGGTTGTATGGATTGAAATTATATCAAAATATTAGAAGAAGCAACAGATAATGGAAAAAAATTATTAAAAGAAAAAAAAGGAAAGAAGAAATTAAAGGTCTTTTTCAAGACCTGATTTTTTAAGGGTATATTCTGCGAATTTGTAGCTAACTATAATTAAAACAGGCCACATAAAAAATAGAACAACACCCCATGTTGTGTCGATTTTATGAACTTCAGGGTCAATTCCGTTTGGTAGTAGCTTTTCAGAAGCCATTAAAAGACTTCCGAAAAATACCATAATAAGCGCTATTATTTTTCTCATTATCACTCCTTAATATGCATGAGATTCTGGGTCTTGGATTTCTTCTTTTGTAATTGGACCGCCTTTTTTCATTTGGTACCATACCCACATGATGTATCCAAGAACAAATGGTACGGCAACACTAACCCATGCCATAACCATAAGAGCATACTTAGAACCAGAACTGTTTTGAATTGTCAAGCTGCTTTGTAAATCCGCGTAACTCGGATAAAAAGGTGTTCCGAAAAATCCCGCAATTGAAATAACGATGATACCGATTAATACTGTACCAAGTCCGCTAAACCATATACCTTTGTTTGAACCTTTTAAAGTTGCCAATACTCCCCATACATACAAAACAAGTCCGATTAAGAAAACAATTAACGGAA
>JAMOSR010000015.1 GCA_027062985.1 Nautiliaceae bacterium | reverse complement strand
TGGCTTTTTATTATTTTAATGATACTTACAAACATTACGGCACTCTATTTTCTTAAAGACAAAACCATTAAAAAATCATCTTCGTCAATTAATTTAATTAAAGAATGGAAATTCTGGCTTGCAGTCGTATTCTTACAGATAAGTTTCGGAGGGTTTTACAATTTTTTTACAATATACAACTTAAATCACGGAATTTCTAAAGAATACATAGGCTGGCTGTGGGCTATAGGCGTGATTGCGGAAATTTTTATATTTATTTTCCAGCACCGTTTTATAAGCGGCTTTAAACCTGTGTTTTTACTTAAAATTTCAATACTTCTGACAGCAATCAGATGGTTTATGCTCTATCTTTTCCCGGGAAATTTAATAATGGTGGCTCTTTCGCAGCTTATCCATGCATTCTCATTTGCCATATTTCACACTTCAGCCCTGCTTTACATTTCCAAACACTACATAAACAAAACCCTCGCCCAGCAGTTTTACGCCGGAATCGCATACGGCATAGCGGCGTTTTTAGGAAGCATCATTTCAGGTGTTATATACGGGGATAGTCTGTTTTTATACGAAAGCATTATAGCGTTTTTTGGATTTTTGATTATGCTATAATACATGAAGATAAAATTAAAGGGGCTTAATGCTTCCAAAAAAGATACATGACAGAAAAGTTAAACTCGATTTTCAAAACACTGTAATCTCAGGTCCTAAAGGCGTGGGAAAAACGTTTTTGGTGTTTAATTTTTTGGAAAATTTCAAAGGAAAATACAAATATATAGATTTTTCCGATTACAGAGAAAAAAATTTCGATTTTTCGGGGATCGATCTTTTAATATTTGACAATTTCGATTTCTCGATAGACATCCCCCCTGTCACGACCTTTATTATTACGGATAAAAAAACGGATCTTGAAGGGTTTAAAAACATTGAACTAAAAGCACTCGATTTTGAAGAATTTTTTTCTTTCGACAATTCTCAAAGCATAACCCACAGTTTTGATAAATTTCTAAAAACGGGGAATTTGCCAAGAAGCATCTACCTTGAAGACTATTTTAAAGAAGAATATTTAAAAGATCTCTTCGAGCTGCTGCCGTTCAACAGGGAAATCTTAAAATTTTATTTTTCCCATATAGGCGAAAAATTTACACTCTATCAGATATACCAGATACTAAAAAAACACATAAAAATCAGTAAAGACAGCTTTTACAAAACAACAAACGAACTTATAGAAAAAAGAGTTATTTTCGAAGTTAATAAATTCAACTCCCCAAAATCCCCCAAAAAGTTTTATGCATACAACTTCGCGTTTAAAAATATCCTCACCAACAGAAAAAACATACTTTTAACGTTTGAAAACATTGTTTTTTTAGAACTGAATGAAGATGAAATTTTTTACAAAGACAGCTTAAGTTTTTATATTCCGAAAAAACGTTTAGGTATAATGGTTATGCCTTTTGCAAACGAAGAGATACTTGAAGAGAAACTTAAAAAAGTAAAAGACGTAGACAAAGTTCAGGTAATTACGATTTCAAACGAATTCGACTTTGAATGGAAAAATTTTGAAGTGGAGGTAACACCGTTTTGGCAGTGGAGATTTGCGGAATAGACGAAGCGGGAAGAGGACCCATAGCCGGACCGCTTGTAGTGGCGGGGTGC
>JAMOSR010000014.1 GCA_027062985.1 Nautiliaceae bacterium | reverse complement strand
AAAATAGTTTTCTCCTCCGAATCCTAAAAAGCCGAGGGTTGCAAAAGAGATATTAATGCTGTAATCCGGTTTTTTAATGTTTTTTAAATATACTTCTTTTAGTTTATAAAAAGGGATTTTTTTATTGCCGTCTTTAAGACTTAGAGTTTGAGGGATAAAAAGAGTAAAATCTTTATTTTTATTTACCATTTTTGTTTTTCTTTCTAAATCTTTCATATTTTTTACGTAAATTAAAGTTACTTTTTTTTCAAAAATTGTACCTTTTATTTCTGACAATATTTGTCGGGTTCCTATTTCACCTATACCTTTTGAATAGAGAATTGCTATTTTTTTAATTGGTTTTATTTTATTAAAAGCATTTAAAATTTCCGCCGTATAAAATTTTTCATATACACCTGAAATATTATCAGGCAGTTTATATTCTTTTTTATATTTTCCAAAAGGGTAATTTAATCCTGAAAAAATAACAGGTATGCCTTTTTTTGATGCCGGTATCCCTACATATTTAAAAGCTGCATCGTCAAAAGTAACAAGATATCGGTATTTATGTATATTTACTAAAATTTTTTTAGCTTTTTTTTCTGTTTTTTCTTTCGGAGTTACTCTGGAATTTAAAAAAACAATATCAAAATCGCTTTCTTTATATCCTATGGAGTACATTTTTGATAAAAATCCGTATAGTTGAGGCATGCCGCACTGGTCTTTTGTGTCGTAAGAGTTTACGATAAGAATCTTTGCGAACAAAAAAGAAGTGAAAAAAGCGTGTAAAAATATTTTATTAATAAATCCGATTATAAGTCCTTTTTAAGGACTTATTATATCTAAATTTGATATAATTTTGAAAAAAGGCTAAATATGCTTATTAAAGAAGCTCAAGTCCCTTTCATAGCAAGAAAAATAGCTACGGATTTATTAAATAGCGGTTATGTAACTTTCCCAAAAGGTATGGATTTAGCGATAAAAGAGATAGAAGAAATTATTATGGACGATGTTTTATGGGAAAGAGAAATTGAAGATAAAGCAAGAGAAATTTTAACCAAACAAGAAGAAGAAAATGAATTTTTGTTTTATGACGTGGATAGAAGAGAGCTTTTTAAACTAATTAAGAAAAAAATTGCCGAAGAAGAAGGTTTTCACATTAAAAAAGAAGACCGATTCGATGATTTGGCGGCATATATGGTAAAAGAGCTGTGGGATAACGAGATAATTGACTATGATGTTCTTGACGGTAAGATAAAAAATATAATATTTAATTCAATTATGGAATTTTTAAACAGAGAATTAGAAGCCAGAGATGCCGTTTATAGAAAAATAGAAAATTATAAAAGACCGCTTGTACCGGGAAGTGATGAGTGGGAGCTTGTATTTCAAAGACTTTATGAACAAGAGCTTAGAAAAAGAGGACTTATTTAAAAGGATTAAAATGAAAGTAAGTATTTTACTTGAAAACGGAATGTTTTTTGAAGCTAAAGGTTTTGGTGCCGAAGGGACTGAAGTCGGAGAGATAGTGTTTAATACTTCAATGACGGGCTATCAGGAAATTATTACAGATCCAAGCTATGCCGGGCAGTTTGTTGTTTTTACAATGCCGGAGATTGGAAATGTGGGTGTAAATAAAGATGATATGGAAAGTAATGGAGCTTGGCTTAAAGGTGTAATCGTTAGAGAGTATGTAGATAAATTTTCAAATTTTAGAGGCGAAAAAAGTTTGGGGGAATTTTTAAAAGAGCAGGGAATTTTAGGAATTAGTGATATTGATACGAGATTTTTAACAAAAACAATAAGAAACGAAGGCGCCATGATGATGGTGGCTTCTACCGAAATTCACGATAAAGATAAATTACAAAAAATTTTAAAATTATCTCCAAGAATTGAAGAAGTGGATTACATAAAAGAAGTTACTACAAAAGAACCTTACATTCATCCGCACGGAGCTTGGGATGATAAAGAGTTTAAATACAAAGAAAAAAATACCAATAAAAAAATCGCCGTATTTGATTTTGGAGTTAAAAGAAATATTTTAAACGAACTTACAGAAGCTGGAATGGAGTGTTTGGTTGTCCCGGCCTCAACTCCTGTAGAAGAGATTATAAAAATGTATGAAAAGGGAGAAATCGGGGGAGTATTTTTAAGTAACGGCCCCGGGGACCCTCTGATTTTAAAAGATATTCATAAAAAAATAAAAAAACTTTTAGAACATAAAATTCCTATGTTTGGAATATGTCTTGGACATCAGCTTTTAAGTATTTCACACGGATATCCTACGTTTAAACTGAAATTCGGACACCACGGAGGGAATCATCCGGTAAAAAATATGCTTGGAAGAAAACCGGTTGTAGAAATTACCGCTCAAAATCATAACTATAATGTGCCGGAAAATATAAGAGAAGTGGCGGAAATTACTCATGTGAATCTTTTTGACGGGACAATAGAAGGGGTAAAATATAAAAACGAGCCCGTATTTTCTGTACAGCATCACCCAGAAGCAAGTCCGGGGCCTCATGACAGTAAATATATTTTTAAAGAGTTTTATAAGATTGTAAAATGAATTTGCGAATAATCCACAAGCTTATGTTTGGGATTTTTATTCTTTTTATAATTTTTGTAGCTATTTTTTCTCTAATGGCTACTTTTTTGACATCTCCTTTAATTTCTTTGGTTCTATT
>JAMOSR010000013.1 GCA_027062985.1 Nautiliaceae bacterium | reverse complement strand
TTTCCGGTGCCTGTTGAAATTACGTACGGGACTGAGAGACTTGCTATGTATCTTCAGGGTGTGGATAACGTATACGATATTAAATGGAACGAAAACACAACTTACGGGGATATGCATAAAAGAAGCGAATTTGAGTTTTCTAAATACAATTTTGAAGTAGCAAATGTTGATATGTTGTTTAGATGGTTTGAAGATTCAAGGAATGAAGCTAAAAGATGTCTTGAAGCAAATCTACCTCTTCCTGCATATGATTATACTATTTTTGCAAGTCATATATTTAACGTGCTTGATGCCAGAAAAGCTATATCGCAAACGGAGAGACAAAATTACATTTTAAAAATACGAGAACTTGCAAAAGGTGTTGCCGAAGCCTATGTTGGAATTGAGAATTGAGAATGGAGAATTAAAAATTATGAAATTAAAAAAAATATACGATTTTTTAAACGAAATAAGCCCTTTTGAGCTGCAGGAAGAGTGGGATAACAGTGGAGTAAATATAGGCGATTTTGATAAAGAGATAAAAAAAATTTATCTTTCGTTGGATATTGATGACGGTGTTGTAGAAGAGGTTGAAGAAGGTTCTTTGCTTATTACTCATCATCCTTTGATTTTTAAAGGAATAAAAAAAGTAATTCCAAACAGGTTTTCTACTAAATATTTAATTAGACTTATAAAAAAAGATGTTTCTTTAATAGCTATGCACACAAATTTTGATAAAACGCATTTAAATACTTATTTTGTTGAAAAAGTTTTGGGTTTAAACGGCGAAAAAGATGATTTTATCTTTTACAGTGATATTTTTATGGATTTTGACGAACTTGTTAAAATGATAAAAGAAAAAATGAACCTAGATATTTTAAGGGTTGTTAAAGCAAATGATTTTGTAAAAAGGATAGCTGTTACCACAGGTTCTGGAATGGGACTTTTGGATGTTATCAAAGCTGACTGTTTTTTAACAGGAGACATTAAGTACCATGAAGCCCTTGATGCAAAATCAAGAGGGATTTCATTAATAGATATAGGTCATTATGACAGCGAAAAATATTTTACCGACGCTCTTTATGAAGAGATTAAGGACCTTAATATAGAAATTGTGAAGATAAATTCTAAAAACCCGTTTGCGTTTATTTGATATAATTTCAATAAAAAAAGGCAGATACATGAATAAATTCTTAAAAGAGCTTATTGAGCTTAACAGACTTGAAAGAAAATTAAAAGAACTTGAGCCGGTTGAAGCGAATATTAAAGCGCCTTTAATTAAACTTGAAAATCAAAAGAAATCTCTTGAAGAAAGACTTGAAAAGCTTGAAGAGGAGATAAAAAATATTAAAGTTAAAAAAAGTAAAAATGAGCTGTTGATTTCCGAACTTAAAGATAAACTGAAAGATATCGAAGAAAAACAGGCTAAAGTAAAAACGGAAAAAGAGTTTAAAGCTCTTCAGATAGAAGAAGAACTGGCCCGTGAACAGATAGAAGCCGCAAATGATGAAATTGCAAGATTTGAAAAAATCTTGGAACAAAAAGAGGAAGAAAAAGAAAATCTGTTAAAAGAAATAGAAAAGATAGATGCCGATATTACTATTACTAAAATGGATGTGGATAAAAAACTTGAAGTTGTTGAAGCTCAAAAACAGGAAATTTATAAAAAAAGAGAAGAGCTTATTAAAGAAATGAATCCTCAAATTTACAGATTTTATGAAAAAATTAAAAGATGGGCGGGAATCAGTGCCGTTACTCCTATAAAAAAACAGGCATGTACGGGATGTAATATGAAAATAAACGATAAAATTTACAGCGAGGTTATAAAAGGCGAGGAGATAGTTACCTGTCCTCACTGTGGAAGAGTTCTTTTTGTAGAAGATGAAGAGATAAATGAAAAGTGAAAGATAAATTTTTCTTTATAATTTATTTTTTATTTGCTTTTTGTATTTATATAATCTCTCTTCCTTTTCTTTTTTTTCTTATATTTAAAAAAAAATATAGAAAATCGATTCCCGCAAGATTTTTTCTTTATAAAAATCCTCCGTTTAATAAAAAAAATTATTGGTTTCACAGTTGTTCGCTTGGAGAAACAAAAGCGTTAAAACCTATTGTGGAAAAACTTGAAAATGTCAATATTAGTGTAATAACCGGTACAGGTTATAAAGAAGCGTTGAAATACAAAAATGCGAAAGTCAGGTTTTTGCCTTATGAGATATTTTTACCTTTTTGGATAAGGCCCTGTAAAACCTTAGTTGTTATGGAAGCTGAACTTTGGTATTTTCTTTTTTATTTCTCAAAAAAAAGATGTAATAAAACTGTTTTATTAAACGCTAGAATAAGTGAAAAAAGTTATCCTAAATATTTAAAGTTTAAATGGTTTTATAAAAAAATTTTTGAAAATATAGATGTGGTGTTGGCTCAAAGTGAAACAGATAAAAAAAGGCTTGAAAGTATCGGAGCGAAAAACGTAACGGTAGCGGGGAATATAAAAACCTTTTTTTATCCGAATATTAAAGTTAAATATATAAAACAAAAACCTCTTTTAGTACTAGCCTCTACTCACAAAAATGAAGAAGAGATGATTTTAAATAACTTAAATTTAGGAGAATATCAGATTGTGGTCGTACCTAGGCATCCTGAGAGATTTAAAGAAGTTTTTGAAATTATGAAAAAATTCGGGAATGTTAAGAAAGTATCTGATTTAAAAGAAAACAATAAAAATATAAAACTTGAAGGGGATTTAATATTAATGGATAAAATGGGTGAGCTTATAAATTTATACGCCGTTGCCGATAAGGTGATTTTGGGAGGAAGTTTTGTTGATAACGTAGGCGGACATAACCCTGTTGAGGCTGCTTTTTTTAATGTCCCTATAGTTAGCGGTAAATATATTTTCAATCAAAAAGCTTTATATAGCGAAGTTGAAAATATTGTTATTTCCGATGTTAATGATATAAAAACAGCTCTTTTAAAAGCTAAACCAACTTACATTAAAAACAGAACAGATATTAATAAAGTTTTAAAAGTTATTAAGGATGAAAAATGATTTATAAAATAGATAATGAATATATAACACTGAAAATCAAAGCTCAACCGAATTCTTCAAAAAATAAAATTGCCGGTGTGTATGGAGATGCTATTAAGATTAATATAAAAGCACCTGCCGTAGAAGGTGCCGCTAATAAGGAGTTGATAAAATTTTTGTCTAAAGAGTTCAAAATTCCAAAAAGAGATATAATAATAAAAGGCGAAACAAGTAAAAATAAACAGGTGATTTTGCCAAAAAGCGAAAAACTTTTGAATTTTTTAAAGGAAATTGATGACCAATCAGGAGATAGCTAAAATTTTTTCAAAAACAGCAGACCTTTTAGAAATAAAAGGAGAGAATCCTTTTAAGGTAAGAGCTTACAGAAACGCCGCAAGAATTATAGAAAATTCAAGTAAGGATTTTAATAAACTTGTAAAAGAAGGGTTTGATTTAACAAGACTTCCGGGAATTGGTAAAGATTTAAGCGAATATATCAAGGAGATAGTAACAACCGGAAAATTTCACAAGCTTGAAGAACTTCAAAAAGAGATACCTTCAGGTCTTGTAGAAATGCTAAGCATTGAAGGTTTGGGGCCTAAACGGGTAAAACAGATTTATGACGCTTTTGGGGTTACATCTTTAGAAGAACTTAAAAAATACGCTCAAAGCGGGGAGCTTGCCAAACTTCCGGGGTTTGGCCCTAAATTGATAGAAAAAATATTAAAAGGTGTAAAACAGCTTAAGAAAGCCGGAATACGTTTTTTATGGGCTGAGGTAGAGGAAATTGCGGAAGAGATTAGAGGATATCTTTTGGATTTTGAAGGGGTGGAAATTGTAGAAATAGCCGGAAGTTACAGAAGAAAAAAGGAAACTGTCGGAGATTTGGATATTTTGGTAGTTGCAAAAGATTATCCTAAGGTTAGCGAATATTTTATAAAATTTCCAAAAGTAAAAGAGGTTCATTCCGCAGGTCTTACCCGTTCAACAGTTTTTTTGGAAAATTCTTTGCAGGTGGATTTAAGGGCTGTTGCCAAAGAAAGTTATGGAGCGGCTCTTCATTATTTTACGGGGAGTAAAGCTCATAATATAGAAATCAGAAAAATAGCTATTGAAAAAGGATTGAAAGTAAACGAATACGGTGTTTATAAAGAGGATAAAAAAATAGCCGGAGCTACAGAAGAAGAAGTGTACGAGGCTGTGGGATTATGTTATATAGAGCCCGAACTTAGAGAAAACAGGGGAGAAATTGAGGCTTGTTTGCAAAAAAAACTTCCTAAACTTATAGAATATGGGGATTTAAAAGGGGATTTGCATATTCATACGATTTACAGTGACGGAATTGATACGATTGAAAATATGGTTATAAAAGCTTTAGAATTAGAGTATGAGTATATAGCTATAACAGACCATTCTAAAAGATTAAAAGTGGCTAATGGAATGGATGAAAAAAAACTTTTGCAACAGATAGAGGAAATTGAAAAGTTACAGAAAAAATATTCTCAAATAAAAATATTAAAAGGAGCGGAGGTAGATATATTGGAAGACGGCAGTCTGGATTTCGAAGATGAAATTTTAAACAGGCTTGATATAGTTGTAGGGGCCATTCATTATAAATTTACAGGCGACCAGACAGAAAGACTTTTAAAGGCTCTTGATAAAATAAACATATTAGCACATCCTTTAAACAGAATTATCAATAAAAGAGAAGAAATAAAAGCCGACTGGGAAAAAATATTTAAAAAAGCGGCAAAACTAAATGTGGCTATTGAAATTAATTCCCAGCCTGACAGACTTGATTTATCGGATACTTATATAAAAATGGCTAAAGATATAGGTTGTAAATTTGTTATAAATTCGGATGCCCATAATGTTAACATGCTTCAATTTGTAAAATACGGTATAAATCAGGCAAGGAGGGGATGGGCCCAAAAAGAAGATGTTGTTAATACTTATTCTTTAAAAAATTTGTTAAATTTTTTTTCAAAATCTTTTTGAAACAAAAAAATTTCTTTTTGAATAATATGGGCTAGTTTAGGAATGTCTTTTGAGTCTATTTTATGGGATAAAATATAAAGATTATTTAAAATGTGAGAGAGAGAACCCCTAAGAAGCGTATGTTCTCTTGGGTAATATTTTTGCATCGTATCTATTGCATCATCTATGAAATCTATAAGACCAGTTAATTCTTTATAGTTTTTTACTTTTTTTTTGAGTGTTTGTTTTACGGGATTTAAAATTTTTCTTAAGTTTAAAGGTTTTATATTTAAATTTGTTTTTTCAAAACACTGGATAATTTTTTTTATGTATTTTTTTTTGTCTGTGTCGGGTAGTATTTTATCTTTAATATTTAAGGGTATTGAGCCTTCTATATAAGCCCCGTCGCTTAAATTATATACTTTTAAGTTTAATTTTTCTATCATTTTTTCTATATTGTATTTTGAAGTTAATAAAAGAGAATCGGTATATATGTCGTCACTGAAGTTTCCTTTTATTTTTATACCCTCTTTTGCAATGTCGTCCGTTTGGTCGTAAAAGCTGTTTTTTGAATGTTTTTTATCTCCGATTCTAAACCCTAGGTCCATGCCGCATAAATAAATTTCTTTAGTGAAATTTGCCGCAAATGCAAATCCCGCGTTTCCCACAATAGGAGAAGAACCGGTTAAAATATGATGTTCAGACAGACTAAAAGCCTCTCTTGTATACATTAAAGGGTGTTTTGCCATTTTAAACACTTCCGGATTTACAACATTCGCTCCTACGAAATATCCGTTGTAGTTTGGAAGAATATCTTTTAAAACATCTTTTAATATGTCTATTCTTTCTTGTTCGATATGAAAATCACTCTCAATTCCCGCTTTTAAAAGAGGTTTTATGGCTGTTCCCACCGATATTATAATCATAGCATCTTTATTTTTTTTAATAAAATCTATATTTTGTTCAAGACTTTTTCCGTTTGCCACTATGCAAAAAGGGATGTTTATATTCTCTTTTTTGCTAAGCAGGGGATATTTGTTTAAGTTTTCTAAATGGTTTTTAACTCCTTTTATTTCATCTTCGTATGTTCCCCATCCCCTGAGTTTTGCATTTCTTATTTCTTCGAATTTATTTTTAGCGTCTTTTATCAGAGGATGGTCGTATGTGGTTAAAGTGAGGTTCATAAAACTTGAAGTGATTTTTCTCTCATAATAAAATTTTTCTATAGCGAAATAATCAAGCGTTCCGTTTACCCATAAAAAAAACCTGTCTTGCAGTTTTTCATATATTTTCGGATAATCTACGAAATATAAACTTATAGCGAAAAATTCCGGATTTGGCTCGTAAACGAAAAGAGACTGAAACTCAAAATTATCCACTAAAATATCCAGATGTTTTCCTGCTAAAAGACCGAATATTGCAGTAGTAGGTAAAAAATTTTTATCAAAATAAAAACCGTGATGAGTGTATTCTTTTAGTGTTTTGGCTTTGGTGATGAGTTTATTGATGATTTTACCCGTTATAAAAAATTTTTTTTCCCATATTACCGGATTAATATAAAAAAACTTTTTTTCCCATAATTTATTGTGTGTTGGATAAAGGGCAAATTTTTTAGAATCTTCTTCAATAGAAGAAGGGTAAAGTTTATTACCGTTTTTATCTATGATATTGTCATTTTTTATTAAAAAATTCCTTGTTTTTATGTTTTTTATAAGCTCGTAATAATGGGGAAGTTCGTTATAAAAAAATTTAATGTTTTTTTCGAAAAGTTCGTTCATGGAAAAGCTCCGCTAAAAATCAAAAGATTTTTAGCGAATTATATCAATTATTGTTTTAATTGTAGAAGCGTATTTAACATCTGGTCGGATGTGGTTATTGTTTTAGAGTTTGCCTGGAAACCTCTTTGAATTACTATAAGCTGTGTTAAACTTCTGCTAAGATCCACGTTACTCATTTCAAGTGAACTTGGATTAATAGTTCCCCTTCCTCCTGTTCCGGCTGCGCCTATAATAGGATCTCCTGAGTTTGCACTTGAGCTAAATAGTGTATTACCCTCTTTTACCAATCCCATGTTGTTTGTAAATTTAGCAAGTGCTACTTGTGCTAAAGGTTTGCTAATGCCGTTTGTAAAAACCCCTATTATTGTTCCTGTTTGGTCTACTACCAGCTGATTTAAATCGCCTCCGGCATATCCGTCTTGGGAAATACCCGAGGTGGTGCTTGGTGATTCAAAGGATGTAAGTCCGTCAAACGCTCCAATTGTTCCGAAATTTAAATTTATTTTCAGAGGAGATTCCGCTCCGTTTTTAGGGTTTATATTTAATTGGTTAGGATTTACCGAAGCTATACTTCCGTCTGAATTGAATTTTACATCTCCAAAGCTAGGATACATAATTTCCGCAGGTTTAGGTATGTCCGCATACCATTTCCATTCGGACAAATCTTCCGCGTTTGTAGCCGTATGTGATTTCCTAAAATGAAGAGATAAAGTATGTTTGCTGCCAAGTGAATCGTAAACCTCAATACTTGTTGTATGTGTTGCGGCGTTCATTTCATTGGATGAAATAGTGGAATTTGCAGCTATTAATCCGCTTAAAGGAGACATAATTTCGGTAAATAACTGATTGTCTTTTTGTTCCGGATAACCTTTTACATTGGTGGTAAATGATGATGGCGAAGTGTTTTTTATTTTTATTTTTCCGTCTTCAATATATGCTATACCGGATATGTTGTTTTTGGAATTTGCCGGGTCTCCCGCGTCGTCAATCGCCATTTGCCAGATATTTGCCAAATCTTGAATATTATTAAAATAATAAACGTCGTTTTTTCTAAATTCTTTTGTTTCACTACTATTACCGTTTAATCCTTGAAAAATTTTTTCAAGCCTACCCTGAGGAGTATTGGAGTCGTTATAAGGGTCTGGTTTTGTTGTGTCTCCGGTTATATTTACTTTTGTTATTTTATCACCGTTTTTTTCAATTATTTTTCCGTCTTTAAATTCTACCTGATCATCAATGCCATTTTGGTCAAAATATGTATTTAATGCACAGCATAAATCGTCTATTGTTTGAAAATCTTTTCCGTATTCAAAAGTTTTATTATTTCCATCTATGGTGAATGTAATTTTATCTCCGATATTCATATAAGCTGAGGTATTATTACTGTCATATGTCCAATGAAGCCCTTCAAGTGAATCCGATTTTGTAATATCTCCGTCTTTTTGATATGTGGCGGAAGTCGCTCCACAGGTGCCGGCGTTTGAAATAGGCTCGGATGTATATACGAATTTTCTGTTTTCTCCTAATCCTTCGATACTTGCTTCAATTCCTTCTCCGTCTTGTAAATTTATGGCATCCCCGTTTGAATTAAACAGTTCCCCTACGTCATCCGCGCCGATAAAACTGTTTTTTATGCTTTTAATTGAAGCGCTATTTGTAGGGGTTCCGTTTAGTTTTGATAAGATATCTGTTAAAAGGTTGTTTGTAGAAGTTGAATCTACGCTTATCCTGTTTTGCGGGTCTGTTATTTGTCCGTCTCCGTTTAAGTAAACACTGTATTCGGATCTTCTGGTACTTATACTGTCATAATATTTTACCCCTGCACTGTCATGCGTTATGGCAAAATTAATCTCTTCAAGCAGTTCTTTTAAATTTTGGAAATTTTTATCGTGATCATTTAAACTTTTTCCGTATTTTAAGGTAATAGAATATGTTTCATTTGCTATATTTTTAATATTTAATACCAATTTGTCATTATCAGGGTCTAATGAAATCTGTTTTCCTTCGGCATCGTATAATGAATTTATATCCTGCAGTAAATCAACGGTGGCTCTGGTAGGGTTTTTTTCCGTAATATGGTCTCCGCTGTTAAGATTTGCTTTAAGTTGTATTTTGCTTGTGGCTTGTGCCGGTGTAGTGAGTCCGGGAGGGATTTTTATCGGTTTTATAGGAGTGGTTGAGTCTATTTCATTGGTCTCAGGATTAGACAACCATCCTTGAACGATATAACCGTTAGGGTCCACAAAATTTCCGTTTGCATCAAAGGTAAAATCTCCCGCTCTTGTATATTTATAGGTTTGTCCTCCGTCTTCACTGACTACAAAAAAACCGTCACCGCTTATTGCCATATCGGTGTTTTTATCAGTATTTTGAATACTTCCCTGTTTAAAGATCGTTTCTACTGCACTGACGGTTGTTCCAAGCCCCACTTGAAATGAATTTTTGCCTCCTAAGTTTCCTTGAGGGGCGGTTGGAGATTTGAGCGTTTGATATAACAAATCCTGAAAATTTGTTCTACTGTATTTAAATCCGACGGTATTGACGTTTGCAATGTTATTTGCTTCAACGTCCATAGCGACTTGATGGGCGTTAAGTCCGCTAACCCCGCTCCATAAACTTCTCATCATGGTTTTAACCTTTTTTTTGTATTTTCAAGCAATTTTTGTTCCTATCGTTTTAGATTTATTGCTTTTTGTATCATTTCATCACTGGTAGTTACGGTTTTTGCCGCCGCGCTAAATGCTTTTTGAGTAATAATAAGTTCTGTCATAGCCTGCGAGAGCTGAACGTTTGATTGTTCAAGCATTCCGCTTTTAATATATGCTATTTTTGTTGGATAAGATGAGTGACTAGTATTGTTTTGAGCAAAAAAATCTTGGTTTGCTATTAATTTTTCTCCTGAATTGGGACTTTCCATAAATAAATTATTTCCAAGAGAAGAGAGACCTTGAGAATTTTGAAAATGAAATATCGGTATTTTTCCAAGTACTGCTTCTTTTGAATTATTAAAATAAGCAAAAATAGTCCCGTTATTGTCGATGCTTAAACGTTCTAATTCTCCTTTAGGAAAACCGTCTTGAGAAAATATAGGGTTATAAAGAGAAGAATTTTGCAGAGTTAAATCTAATTTTAAGGTCATACCGTTAAAAGTAATTGTATTAGGAGTGAATTTATTGTCTTTATAAATTAACTCTTGAGTGGTTAATGGTGTATCGTTTTCGTCTAATACGTTTAAAAAAAATTTGTCTTTGTCGTTTCTTAAAAAAGAAAAAGTTAAAGGGTGTTTGTCTCCTTTTTCGTCGTAGTAATAGCCGCTGAATTTTTGTTCGTTTAAATAAAGTTGATTGGTAGTATGTGTTGTTTTTGCGGTTAATGATTTTGGGAAAATAGAAGTAAAATCTTTTATCGTTTCCGTTGAAGGTTTCATAGTTAAAGTGATGTCTTTATCGGAATTATTTTGAAATTTAAAACCGCCGTTTTCAAATGTTATGTTTATATTGGTATCTATATTTTGTGCTAACTGATTTAAAATGGAAGTGAGTTCTTTGTTTGTGTGAAATTCGTTTTCTTTTGTAGGAGAGGAAGAGTAACTAATCCTTTCAACGGCAACATTTTTAAAAACGGAATCGTTTGATTGTATTATTAGTTTGTTATATCCGCATATTCTTATACCCTCATCAGTAATGGCATTTCTTACACCGTATTTATTAAGTTCGTCTGAAATGGCTTTTTTTACGTCATCTGGGGTTGTTGACGGGTCGGTAAATTCAAGGTTTATTTTATGTCCGTTAATGACTGAATCTATGATTAAAGGTGTGTTTATCTCTTTTAGTGTAATGTCGGTATATACTAAATTTTGATCAATTTTAAAATCTCCAAATCCCGCTATTATTTCATTTCCATCTTCTATATTTACAGGAATGTATTTGTCGTCTTTTTGGATATATTCAACACCTAATATTGCGTTTTCATCGCTTAAATAGGGATTTTGCATTTTATCAGTAAGCGTAGCCTGAAGGGATAAATTTTTTGATACTTTTGCAGGCGATTGTAAATTAGGGGGTAATTTTATTTTTGATAAATCACCTGTTAAAAGAGTATTGTCATCAAAATTTACCGAATTATTTTCGTTTATTATTAAATTTTCATCGACAATATTACTTTCTCCCTTATAAAGCATTACCCCCTGTAAATAATGACCGTTATCATCAACTAAATATCCTTCTTTGTCAATATCAAACTGTCCGTTTTTTGTATAAAAATCGTCAACTTTAAAAAAAGCGTCTCCCACTATAGCCATATCAAAAGGATTATCGCTTTCAACAATGCTCCCTTCTGAAAAATCTTTTGCCGTTGAAAACAGGGTGCTTCCAAGTCCAACGTCGGATGTTATGGGAGATGTTTTAAGTGTTTGGGAAAAAATGGTGGAAAATTCTGGAATATTTTTTTTAAACCCTACAGTATTAATATTTGCAATATTATTTCCCCATGTATCAATACCGTTTTGAAAGCTCATCATCCCGGTTATGCCGTTATAAAAGGATGTCGTCATAAGTATCCTTTATTTAATTTTGCCATTCGTAAATTTCTTTTATTTTGTTAAACGGATAATATTGGCTTCCAAGTTTCGCATAACTTTCTCCGTTTTCAAATTTTACAGATTCTATAGGATATGCTCCAAGTGCAGTTTTATGGGTAGAATTATCTGTAGAAGTATATTGTGCCGTTACTTCGTATGTATCATTTGCAACTCTTTCTCCGTTGTCATTTTTTAAATCCCATTCAAAACTTAAAACTCCTTTTTTATGAGCTTCAAGAGGGAAAGTTTTTATAATATTTCCGCTTTTATCTTTTATTTGAACGCTTCCACTTGAAATATCATTTCCAAAATATAGTTCAAAATCTGCTTTATCCATTTTATCAGTAACGTTAATATATCTTTCTTTAGTATCCGCCATTTTTCCTATAGCACTTATTACGCCAATTCTTTGGGAAGTATTTATGGTTTCAGAGAGATTATCAAGAGTCGTTTGCATATTTTGATTCATTTCCATTGTTGAAAGATAAGCTGTTTGTTCTAACATTTTATCGGTATCCATAGGGTCTGTCGGGTCTTGAAGTTCAAGTTCTTTTAAAAACAGCTGCATAAAAGCATCTTTATCAAGTTGTGATTTTGGGTTAAATACCATATCTTTTGAAGAAGCCGTAGGTGTTTTTGAGTCTATATTGCTTACTGTTGCCATAGCTTAGCCTTTTTTATAGACCAAGCAAATAGCGTTCCTTTTATGCATATTGATAAGGTATTTCTATAATTAGCTCCTCCTCATCCTGTTTTTTTAGTTTTTGATTTTGTTTATACTCTTTTTGATTTTGATTTTGCTGTTGGTTTGAATTAAAGCTCATATTTACATCACTGTATCCCATATTTACAAGGGCTGATTTTAATTCGTTTTGATTAATCTGAAAAAATTGCATTGTTTGATGTGATGAATTTATCTGAATTTGAAGTTTTTCCCCTCTGTGAATTAACGTTACTTCTACTTTTCCGAGTTCTTTAGGGTTTAATTCCATAGAAATTTTGCTAAGAGGAGGTTTATAATTTTCTATTGCTTCTTTAAGATTGTTTGCAAAATGTGTAAAGGTCTGTTTTGCTTTTATGACCTGCTGTTTTACCTGAACGGTTTTTTGTGTCGGAGTAAAATGATTAATATGGTTATTTGGCTCTTCTTTTTTTAAATTGTCGGAAATTTTATCTGATGGAGCGGTTTTTATATTTTCTTTTTTAATTTCTTTAGTAAGTAAGTCTTTTAAAGAAAACGAGTTTTGGGAGATAGTTTTATTTTCTATATTTTTTGTTTGTTTAAATTCCTCATGTTTTTTAATATTTTTAGAATGTGTTAATAAAATCTGTGATGGAATTTCTAATTTTGAAACGTTTAAATTATTTTTTGGTTTTTCTTTAATTTGAGAGAGAACTATTTTTTTTAAATTGAGCTCTTTTTTGTTGGCAAATTCTATTAGTTTTTCGATAGAGTCTGCGTTTTTAATTTCTTCAGTGTCTTTTTGGGAGAGATTTAATTTTTTTACGGTCTGTTTTTGAAGCAGAATCTCTTTTAAAATATTTAAAGCGTTTGAAGGTTTTGCGGTTGTTAAAGAGGTTTGATTT
>JAMOSR010000012.1 GCA_027062985.1 Nautiliaceae bacterium | reverse complement strand
GTGAGCGAAACTACTTCACAAGTGGTGGAAATAAGCAACAAATCATATTCCACTCTTGAAATATTTGAAAATCTTTTAAATAAACTTCAAAAAGATTTAACTGAGGTAACTATAATTTCAGATGTTAATACGATAAAACTTATTTTTATTACATTTAAAATCGCGCATATTGTTTATAAATCGAATGTGTATTCTTCCGTAACCAGAGAACGCGTAGATAAAAATATGTTTGCGGTTACGGCTGAAAACTGTCCTCTTGGAAAATGGATGGAAATTCCTGAAATAAAAGAAATTTTGATAAAATACCGAATTTACGACAAACTTAAAAATTATCACCAAAAAGTTCATGAAATCGGAAGAGAAGTTCTTTTAAGAGTAAAAGAAGAAGGTGTTACAAAAGATAATCAAGATTGGTATTATGAGAAATTAAAAGAAGTTGAAAAATATGCAAGGGCTTTGTTTAACGAATTTGAAGAAGTGATTAAAAAGATAGAAAATGACCCTCAGGCACTTGATATTTTGCTTGAGGCAGGTAAAAAATTTCAGTTTTAATTAAGAAGGAGATATATGTTAAGATTTGCACCAAGCCCGACAGGGGATATGCATATAGGAAATCTAAGGGTGGCTATTTTTAATTATCTGGTTGCCAGACAAAAAGGGGAAAAGCTTTTAATCCGCATAGAAGATACGGATAAAGAAAGAAATATAGAAGGAAAAGACAGAGAGATTCTTGATATTTTAAACCTTTTTGGAATAAAATACGACAAAGTTGTATATCAGTCTTCAAATTTTCATATTCATCAGCAAATGGCAAAGCAGCTTCTTGAAAAAGAGAAATCTTTTGTCTGTTTTTGCGATGAAGAAGAGTTAAACTTCCAAAGAGAAAAGGCTAAAAAAGAAAAAAGACCTTACAGATACAGCGGCAAATGTGAAAACATTACGAAAGAAGAAGCCCAAAAACTTATAAAAGAGAAAAAACCGTTTGTGGTAAGAATTAAAAAACCTTCTGAAAATATAAAATTTAATGACGAAATTAAAGGAGAGTTTGAATTTTCTCCTTTTGAAGTTGACAGTTTCGTAATATTAAGGGCGGATTATACGCCTACTTATAATTTTGCATGTGCTATTGACGATATGATTTATGATATATCGCTGGTTATAAGAGGAGAAGACCATTTAAGCAACACTCCAAAACAGATTCATATAAGAAATTCTCTTGGATATGATAAAGAGATAAAATACGCCCACTTGCCGATTATTTTAAATGAAGAAGGCAAAAAACTATCAAAAAGAGAAAATCATGCTTCGGTTAGATGGTTATTAGAAGAAGGGTTTTTACCCCAAGCTATCGCCAATTATCTTATATTACTTGGAAACAGTTTTGAAAAAGAAGTTTTTACCCTTGAAGAGGCGGTTAAGTTTTTTGATTTGAAAAAGATATCAAAAGCCCCTGCAAAATTTGATATGGAAAAACTTAAGTTTTTAAATAAAGAACATATGAAAAAAATAGAAAACATATCAGAATATCTGGGATATCATCCAAGATATGAAGAACTTTTAAAAATTTTCAGGGATGAGAGTTCGACTTTAAAAGAGATTAAAGAAAAATTTGATAAAGTTTTTGAAAAATCCGACGATAAAGAGTATGAACAAGAAAGGGAAATTTTAAAAAAAGAAATTTTAGAACATCCTTTGGAAGAAGAGTATGACGACTTTAAAAAAAGGCTTATGAAAAATACCTCTCTTAAAGGAAAAAAACTTTTTATGTCTTTAAGAGAACTTTTGATAAATCAAAAACACGGAGCCGAAATAAAAGATTTGTATAAGGCTATGAAACCTTATTTAAAAGAAATAATAACAAAAAGGTAATAAATGAATACGATTTTAATAAGTCTTCTTCAGTTTATAAACATTGTAGTTGGAATTTACATTTGGGTGGTTATTATAGCGGCTTTAATTACATGGGTAAATCCAGACCCTTATAATCCGATTGTCAGGTTTTTATATTCCGTAACCGAGCCTATTTATGCTTTTATAAGAAGATATATACCCACGACGTTTGGAGGGTTTGATATTGCCCCTATTATTCTTATTTTAGCTCTTCAGTTTATACAAATTTTAATAAGTAATATTATAGCTTCCCTTTATTGATGAGATTTTTGTTTTTTCTGCCCTTTTTTTTGTGGGCCGAAGTTAATTTAAGCGTAATATTAACCAAACCGAAAAGTTATGTAAGGGATTTTTACTTAACTGAGTTTATGAGAGAAACAAATGATTCGGTTTTGGCTTATAAAGCTTATTACGCTCTTTACAAAAAGAAAATGACCCATCTTAAAATCCTTTCAAAATTTGATTTTTTTAAACCTATTTATAAATGCGTAAACCCTTCCGTAAAAGATGTTGGGCGTATAGATATATCATGTATTCTAAACAACGGTCTGTGGCTTAGAAGTATTGCGAAACTTGATAAAAAACAGCTCTCTTATCTTTATGAGAAACTTCCCGAAGGTAGGGAAAAAGATGCGGTTTACGCATTTTTAAATAGCGATTTTTCAAAAGTTTTTTCATACAGGGAGCTTGGATATTATTTTATTTTAAATTATCCAAAAAAAATTATAGACCAGGAGATAAAAGATTTTTCTATTTTTGAGGATAAATATTTTGACAGGTTTGTAAAATCGGCGGT
>JAMOSR010000011.1 GCA_027062985.1 Nautiliaceae bacterium | reverse complement strand
ATATCCTTATTTATTTCAGTTTGGAGTTGGAAACGGGGTTTTTTTGAAACTTTTAATGCAAAATGCAAATCATAAAAGGATTTATGTTTATGAACCTTCTCTTGAAATTTTATGGATTGTGTTTAATCTGATTGATTTTACTAAAGAGATTGAAGAGGATAAAATTATTTTTTTTGATGCAAATGAATATCAGTATGTTAATGCTTATGATATTTTTTCCGATTTGGATGTAAGGCTTTTTTGCAGGACGTATTTTTTATACGGTGAGAGTAAATATTATGAAAAAGTTTTTGCTGAAGAAATGAAAGAAATCAATCAGATTAACATAAGAGCGATTAAAGAAAATGTAACGGGAGTAGGAAACGATACAATTGATACTTTAATAGGAATAGAGCATCATATCCAGAATTTGCCAAGAATGTTAAAAGGCGCGAAATTTACTTCCCTCGCAAACCAAAAACTCTCAGACGTTGCAGTTATAGTTTCAACCGGTCCGTCCCTTACAAAACAGCTTCCTTTACTTAAAGAAATTCAGGATTACGTAACGATAATAAGCGTTGATGCAAGTATGCCTATACTTGAAAAATGGGGTATAGTGCCGGATTTTGTAACATCTCTTGAGAGGGTAAAAGAAACCGCTGAATTTTTTAAAAAAACTTCGCCTGAATTTCAAAAAAAATTTACTACACTTCATGCGTCTTTGCAGCATAAAGAGGTTTTGGATAACTCTTACGGTGAGAATATTCTGGTTATGAGACCTTTTAGATATACAAGGTATTATAATTTAAAAGATTACGGGTATCTTGGAAGAGGAATGAGTGCCGCTAATATGGCTTACGAGCTTGCTTTTTTAATGCAGTATAAAAAAATTGTTTTAATCGGGCAGGATTTGGCTTTTGGCGAAGACGGTAAATCTCATGCAAGCGGACATGTGTATGGAGAGGATGAGGTAAAAAGCGAAGAAGAGTTTTTTGTAACCGCTTACGGGGGAAAAGGAGTAGTAAAAACTGCAAAATATTGGAATTTATTTAGAGGCTTTTTCGAACAGGACATAGCGGTAACAAGGCAATACGGGGTTGAAACTATCAATGCAACGGAAGGGGGGGCTAGAATTGAAGGAGCGGTTGAAAAGCCGTTTAGCGAAGTGGCAAAAGAAATTAAAAAAACAGAAAAGAAAAAATTGAAATTAAAATATCCCACTCAAAAACAGATTGATAAAAATTTGATAAAAGCATATAAAAAAACGCTTGAAATGATAAAATACGGAGAAAAGGTTCAAGAAAAGGTAGAAAAACTATTTTTAGAAGTGGCTGAAGTTTTTGACGAATTAGTTGAATTAAAAGATAAAAACGAGCTTGAAAAAATTGATTTTAAAAAATTAGAGAAGATATCTAAAAAAATTGATAAAATTAAAGAAATAATTGAATCTAAAAAATTCGGATATGTTTTTGGCGAAACGGTTAACAGTTATCTGTTGCAAAAAGAGATGATTTTAGCGTTAATAGCCGTGCAAAATCCTAAAAACGAAATAGAGAGAAAAGCGAAACTGATAGACTGGATTATGAATCACAGAGACTGGCTGTTTAATCTGGCGGGAAGTATTAACGCTCAGGTTATTGTCGTAAAAAGGGCTATTAAGAATCTGGAAGAGGAAATAAAAAAAAGAGGACTGGGACATGGAATTTGATTTAAAACAAGACGAAGACATTCAAAAATTTCAGGAAATTGTTGCCGAGGGGTTGCAAAAAGGAAAAATAGTAGAAAAAGAATATATAACTTTGTATAATCAGTTAAAAGATAAAAAAATCAAATCCAATAATATTATTTCAAAAAATATAGAATTTTTAAAAAACCATTATGAAAAATTAAGCTTAGAAGAGAAATTTGTCGTTAATAATCTGATTTTTGCTCTTGAAATAATTAACGGAAATGCAAAAGAGGGATTTAGGGATTATGTAAAAAGGGGTCTTAGGTTTTATACTCACAAAATGAGTAATAATAAGGAAGCGGAATTTTTTGTTGAGTTTGTAAGAAATTTTGAAGATGAGAGATTTTTAATAGATATAATGAAAGAAATTTTTAACGAATATTTTAATTATCCTTATATGGAAAGAAGAGCGATTATAGCAAATACGTTAGTTGTAATTTGGAATAATAAAAAGCTTTTTAATAATACGATATGGCTTGAAGTGTTTGAGGTGCTGGTAAAAACGATTGAAGAGGCTATAAAAAAAGAGTTAATCGAAGATGAAATGCCTCTTCATTTTTTAACTTATCATGTTTACGGTAACAATATTCATACAATTGACGAGTGGAGAGTTTTTAATGAAAAAGTAGAAAAAAAATCAAGTAAATTTTATAAAGAGTGGGGTGAGAGGAATAATTTGCCAAAATGTAAAAGCGAAGTTTCTAAAGGAAAGAAAAAAATAGGGTTTTTGATTGACAGGATTGTATTTAATTCCCCTTTTATGGTGTTTTATTCTTTATTGAAATCTTTAACCGAAAATGATGAATTTAAGAAAAATTATGAAATTTACGTATATTCGATGGAATATGTTTATAAACAGCAGGATGATGAAAATTTAATAGAAGCATTGAGTTCGTTAGGCGTTAAGGTGTATTCTCCTAAAAAATTTTTAAAAGAAGGATATTATTTTTCACATCTGGCTAAAGCCCTTGATATCAGAAATCTGATTTTAAA
>JAMOSR010000010.1 GCA_027062985.1 Nautiliaceae bacterium | reverse complement strand
GCTGCAGCAAAAGCTTTAAGCCCTACCAAAACTCCCATATAAGGGTCTATACTCGGATAAGCCATCGCATAAGCTATCCCTCCTATAGCCGCAAGAGCCGAACCAAGGGCAAAAACAAACGCCACTATTTTATTGGAATCAGCACCCATAAGTTTTACGGTTTTAAAATCAAAAGCCAACGCTCTTATAGCGATACCTACTTTCGTTTTATAAAGAATATAAAGCACTACACCTAAAAGTAATAGGGTTAAAACCGGTACTATAATCGTTAATACAGGAACCGTTACGTCTCCTATATGAATAATTGTAGAAAACCATTTCGGAAAATAAAAACTCTGATAGTTTCCACCGAAATATTGATTGGCTATTACGTTAAAAAGAGATTCTAAAAAAAACGAAATACCAATTGCCGTAATCAATAGAGAAATCTTAGGAGCTTCTTTATCTAAAAGCGGTTTATAAGCGATTAAATACGTCAACACCCCTATAAAAGAAGTGAATACAATAGACAGTCCGGCCGCCGTTATAAATATAGGAAGAGTTATATTAGCAAAACTCCATCCTGTCAGCATTCCTACAAAAATAAAAGCCAAAAACGCCCCTACCATCATAATATCGCCATGAGCAAAGTTAATAAGTCTTAAAACCCCGTATACCAATGTATATCCAATGGCTATCAGAGCATACATACTCCCCAAAGAAAACCCGTTTACCACCTGTTGCAATATAAATCCAATATCCATAACTACTCCTTGCATACTACTTGGTTTCTACCGCTCTGCTTAGCTTTATAAAGCTTACTATCGGCTTTTGCAATAAAATCTTTTAAATCGTCTTTTTTATTATATTCTTCAACTCCTACGCTTATAGTAACTTTTAATCCCTCTTGTCTGCAAAATTTATATTCTTCCACTTTTTGTCTAAATGTTTCCAACTTCTCACATGCTTCTTCAAGTGTGGTAAAAGGCATAATTACCAAAATTTCTTCTCCTCCATACCTTACGATAACATCAGAACCTCTAAAAGAACTTTTTAATAAATTAGCCAATTCTTTTAATACGCAGTCTCCTATTAAATGTCCGTAAGTATCGTTTATTTTTTTAAAGAAGTCAATATCAATCATAGCTATACTCAAAGGAACATTATATCTTTTTGA
This sequence comes from Nautiliaceae bacterium, assembly GCA_027062985.1. Lineage (GTDB taxonomy): Bacteria > Campylobacterota > Campylobacteria > Campylobacterales > Nautiliaceae > Caminibacter. The sequence goes on along the minus strand of JAMOSR010000010.1, from coordinate 1,592 downwards.
TTCTTCCATTTTTTTAAACAAATATTCCATCATATACTCTCTGTTGTAAAGACCCGTTAAAGAATCTGTAATCGCTTTTTCATATAAATTTTTATTTTGCATCTCCAATTCTTTTAACATTAACTCTTTTTGCAGCGCAATCGCTATAGGAACAGAAATTTTATCCAGAAGTATTCTTAACAGATGTTTTTGATGTTTTGTCAAGGTATCATCCAAAATCAAATAAATAGCCCCAACTTTTTTATCATTTTGAATTAAATCATGCTTGTATGTATAAGTATCATCAATTTCGTCTATTTCAGCGAATTTATCATCTTCAAATGAAAAACAGTAAATTTTATCAGAAAGAGGAGAAAGACCGCAAAATTCTATTTTTTTTATTTTTGGAAGAACAGTTTTTATATTTTTATAAAGATTTCTAAGAATAATCTCAAAAGAACTTAAAGAAACGGTATCTTGAAAAAACTTTTTTAAAACCTCATCAATAGCGTTTAACACTTTTAAATCGCTTTCATATTCATCAAGCAGATAAAGTCCACATTCAAGCTGTCTTAATTTTTCTATTAACGGTTCTATCATACACTCTTTAATAATAGAACCGTGTTGAGGGGCTATCATCTTAGGATGTTTGCTCTGAACCTGCAATAACGCATGGTTTAATACTTCTTTACTTGGCATATAATGTTTATGAAAAGGTTTTGCCGCCTCAAAATAGCTCTCAACATCTTTTGCAAAAAGAGAAAACTCATCAGTCAATCCGCCAAACAAATCGCTTGAAAACAGTATACCGCTTTTTTTATCATATGTACAAAAAGCCCCGGGAAAATGGGCATAAGGAGTAAAAACAAATTCAAACTCCCTGTCTCCTGCTTTTAATTTCCAGTCATGAGCGTCAATAAGATAAAAAGGAGTTTTCCATTGATAATGCTTTAAAAGCATTTCCGTCCGCCAGTGAGTAACTATATACCTCTCTCCTTTTGGCATAATACTCTCAAGCGTAGAATAACATCCCACTATATCAGGGTCTTGATGGTGCATAATTATATATTTTATCTCTCTAAGTTTTACAAGAGAAGTTATTTTTTCAAGCACTACAGGAAAAGTTATCATACTTCCGGGGTCTATAAGTACAGATTCATCACCGTTTTTAATTAAATAAACATGGCATTGAAAAGGGTCGTCGGGAATTACGTATCCTACCCAATATATGTTTTCAGCTATTTCTACAGGCTTTGTCAAATCCATTTTAAAATTTCTCCTTTTTAATTTTAAATGCTGATAAAAAATAAAAACTTTATCTTTTATCAGCATTTCCCAAAAAGGGAAAAAAATTAAGGTTTTACAAGTTCTACGAACTCTGTTTTACCATCTACGATTTTTTCCACAACGGCAGGTTTATTAACAGGATTTCCCGTTTTAGGGTCTATTGTCAGATATCCCGTAACCGCTTCAAGATTTTTAGTATGTCTGATAGCGTTATTTACGCATACTTTAAATTGTTCATGATTTGCCGCATTGGCTTTTGTATCACATTTCTTAACAGCGTTATAAATCAACAAATATCCGTCCGCTCCTGTTGCCGCAAATGCGCT
>JAMOSR010000009.1 GCA_027062985.1 Nautiliaceae bacterium | reverse complement strand
TCTTTTTCGTAAAACTCTTTTATTCTTTTAAAATCTCTTTTACCCGTTTGATGGATGATGTTTATATTTTTTTCTTTTAATTGAGAAGCCAGTTTTAAAGCCAAATCGTTTATGGCAACGGCTCCCTGGCTTCCTCCTAAAAATATAACGGTTTTTAGTTCTTTTCTTATTCTTGCTTTTTCAAAAAAAATATCTTCTACCGGGTATGGGTCGCCGTAAAGAAATGTACTGAAAAATCTTTTTGAAAAAGGCTTTAGGATTTTATTAAGAGCTCCTATATGGGCGTTTTGTTCATGTATAAAAAGCGGAACATTACTTAAAATCGCTGCAAAAGAAGCCGGTGCCGCAGAGTATCCTCCTACACTGAATACGGCTTTTATGTTGTGATGTTTTAAAATATTTTTAGCTTCATTTGAGAGTTTTAGGATATTTACTAAAGAGTTTATTTTTCTAAGCCCTTTTTTGTTAACCACTCCGGAAGAAGATAGAAAGTAGGTATGACTAAATCCTTTATCGTTTTCAAACCACTCTTTATCAGCCCCGAAAATTGAACCTATATAAATAGGTTTTATATCTCTTTTGTTTAATTCTTCTTTGATAACTTTGGCAATTTTCAGATGTCCTCCGGTTCCGCCCCCGGTTATAGCGATATTAAATTTTCCATTTTCCATTTTCCATTTTCCATTAATTAAAATTTTGCTTTTTTGCTTATCATCAAGACCATCCCTATTGCGGTGGCAAATGCAAAAAGTGAACTTCCCCCGTAACTTAAAAACGGAACGGTTAAACCTTTAAGAGGAATGATTGAGGTTATTCCAAGACCGTTTAAAATAAGCTGAATGGCTATAAGACTTCCCACTCCAAAAGCAAAAAGCTGATACTCTTTTTTTTCAGCTCGGAAAGAAAGTTTAAAAATTCTAAATAGTAAAACGGCAAACAGACCAAGAACGATTGTTATACCTATAATACCGCTCTCTTCCGCTATTCCCGCCAAGACAAAATCCGTATGAACGTCGCTTAAAAACCCGAGTTTAAAAATACCGTTTCCTATTCCTACGCCGCTTATTCCTCCATGGTGTATTGCGTTTAAAGACTGGATAACCTGTTCGTAATTTGCAGAGGAGCCTTCAATAAGGGGGTGCGGAAAAAAGTTGGAAGTCATGGTATAAAGCCAGTTTTTTATCCTTTCGAGTCTGTAAGGGGCGAACATTACCGCTAATATTAAAAGCATAGCTCCGATTGCAGCCATAATACCGAATGTCTGAAATTTTCCTCCGGCTACCAGTAGCATAAGCGCGAAAATCAGCACCATAACCATTACCTGTCCTAAGTCGGATAATAAAAAAATGATAAATACCCAAAATATTCCCAGAACGAGCAGATAAGGGATTATAAGGGTAAATTCCTCTTTAAGGGATTTTGTTTTTTTAACTTTTCTGGTAAAAGACCATGATAAAAAAAAGATTACCCCTATTTTAAAAAACTCTACCGGTGAAAATTTAAAGCCGCCTATTTTAATCCACCGTCTGGCACCGTTGATTACCGGAGCTACTGATTCAGGTAAAAAAGGCAGAAGAATTATAAGTGCTCCCGATATTATAAGTATACCGAACCCTAAAATGTTAAACCACTTTTCCGGGTCTGCCCTGGATAAAAGTATCATAAGGAAAAAACTTCCACCTGCAAATAAGAGATAATTTTTAAAAAAGTGATATTCGCTTAAATGTTTTTTTACTTCAAAAAATATAGGTAAAGAATATGAAAATATAGCGCCTATAAGCATTAAAACAGCCACTATAATAAAAACGAGGGTATCTACTTTTTGCAAATTTAACCTTTATGAAGTATAATGATAAATGTAATTTTATCAAAAAAAAGAGGAACGTTTTTTGCTTGTTATTTAAAAAGGAGAGAATGTGGCATTTGAAATTTCAAAATCTTTTAATATTATGGAAAAATCCCTGTTTTACAGAAGAATAAGAGAAGATATGATTTCAAGTAATATTGCAAATGCCGATACTCCTTTTTACAGACCTAAAGATATAAGATTTGAAGAAGCATTAGAAGAAGAGATAAATAAAAAATTTCACAAACCGTCTAAAAAGTTAGAACTGGCCAAAACATCGCCTATGCACTTAGAGCCTAAGGATTTTGACGACCCTTACAAGCCTATAGTTTTTTACAGAGACGGTCATTTGGCCAAAAATGACGGAAACAGTGTTGATATAGACGTTGAAACGACTGAAATGGCAAAAAACAGTATGATGTATAACGCCACCGTAGCGGCTTTAAGAAAAAATATAGAAATATTTAAAGCGGTTATAGATTCAAGTAAGAATATTTAAGGATAGAAAATGGCTTTTTTAAACAGTTTTGATATTTCAGGATACGGATTATCGGCTCAGAGATTTAGGATAAATATAATTTCCGAAAATATCGCTAATGCAAATACTACAAGAACTCCCGAGGGAGGGCCTTATAGAAGAAAAGAGGTTATTTTTAAAGCCGTGCCTTTTGAAGAGCATTTAAACAAATACATAGACGAAAATTCCAGATTTCATAAATATGAAAACCCTCTTGACGAGGAAGGAGAAGATTACGCTGTTGCAAAACCTCCTGTTGAAACGGTTATAGTGGATAAAGTAGTAAGGGATGACAGCAAGCCTATTTTAAAGTACGACCCGACAAATCCGGATGCAGATGCGGACGGTTATGTTGCCTATCCTAATATTAATCCTGTTGTGGAAATGGCCGATTTAATAGAAGCGACAAGGGCTTATCAGGCAAATGTGGCCGCTTTTCAGGCTACTAAAAACATGGCTCAAAACGCCATTAATATTTTACAATCCTAAAGGATAACAGATGGCTTTTATAAATAAAGTTGACGGTATTAACACATCTTCTTCTCCTCTTCAAAACAAAACTTCTAAAAGCGGAGGGATAGATTTTGAAGAGGTATTGAAAAAGGAGATAGATGAAACAAATAATTTGATGCAAAAAGCCGATGAAACTCAGGCCGCCATAGCGTCGGGAGAAGTTCAGGATTTAGCAAAAGCGAGTATTACTATCCAAAAAGCCGAAATGAAAATGAAAATGATGCTTGAAGTAAGAAACAAAGCAATTAACGCCTACAAAGAGCTTTTAAAAACTCAAATTTAATGAAAAACATAAGAATCCCCGCATTTTTTTTTCTTTTTCTTTTTTTATTGGCTATTGTTTACGGAGCTTTTTTGTTTTTTTCCATTGCAAAACCGAAATATTATTTCGAACCTGTTATAGTTAAAAAAGAGAGCGCTGTTAGAGGAAATATATATTCTAAAAATTATACTATTGCCAAAAGTCAAAAGCTTTACGGCGTTTATTTATATGTGAATTATCTTGATGAAAATAAAAAGGCTCTTTTTATAAAACTTTTTTCTATATATTCGGGTATAAGCGAGAAAAGATTAAAAAATATTATTAATTTTGCCAAAAAAAGAGGTAAGAATCGGATTCTTATTGCAAAGGTAGATTTAAAAACGAAGCAAAATCTTATTTATCTTAGAAAAATTCTTGATAAAAAAAGGGTATTTTTAACTAATCCTAAAACGGGTATCAGAAGAGGATATGAAATAGCGAGTTTGGATTTTAAAAGAGTTTATCCTTATGCGGATACGCTAGAACCGGTTTTGGGCAGATACAGAAAAGATTTAAAAAAAGGTGAAAACGGACTTGAAGAGTATTATGACGAACTTTTAAGAGCAAAAAAAGACGGATTTAAAAAAGGTTACAGGGATGTGTTCGGTAATATTATTTATGACGGAAATTCAGTTGTAAAGCAGCCTGTTGACGGGAAAAGTCTTCTTCTTAATATTAACCTTGTATTACAAAGAAAAATAGAAAAACTGCTATCAGTCCAAAAAAACAAATTGTCGGCAAAAGAGGTTGTAGCCGCTGTAATGGATTCAAAAACCGGTCGCTTACTGGCCATTGCCACTTCTAACAGGTATAATCCTTCCCATATAAGCCCAAGGGATGTGAAAAATATGAAAATAAGCGTTATAAGAGAGCTTTTTGAACCGGGTTCGGTTATGAAACCTATTACGTTTGCGATTTTACTGGAGCTTAAAAAAGTAAATCCTTATGAAATAATAAAAGGATATAACGGAAGGTGGAAACCCGAATGGAGAAAAACTCCTATAAGAGACGATGAGCCTTTTGAGTGGCTGAGTGCAGAAAACGTGATTGTGTATTCGAGTAATATAGGTATTTCACAGCTTGCTTTAAGACTTACAAACGTAGAGTTTTTTAACGGGCTTAAAAATTTCGGTTTTGGGGAATATAGCGGTATCGATTTACCTTATGAGCTTAAAGGAAAGCTGAGAAGCCTGAAACTTTTAAATTATCCCGTGTATAAGTCAACTACTTCTTACGGTTACGGAATTTTGGTAAATTTTGTTCAGCTTTTAAAAGCTTATAATGTGTTTAATAATAAAGGAATTACATTTACCCCGAGAATAGGGGCTATAAAAGCTTATAAAAAAAGGGTTGTATCTCCTCAGACAGCTGAGACCATGTTAAAAATATTGAGAAAAGTCGTCTTAAAGGGAACAGGAAAAGCTGCCGATATCAAGGGACTTTTTGTTGCCGGAAAAACCGGAACGGCTCATGTTTCCGTTAAAGGGGGATATAAAAATATATATAATTCATCTTTTTTCGGTTTTGTTAACGACGGAATTCACAGATATACGATAGGAGTTACTTTTTTTGATATAAAAGCCAAATGGCCTAACTATTTTGCTTCATCTTCGGCCGTGCCTACGTTTAAAAAAATAGTTGGTATAATGATGGAAGAAAATCTGATAAAGGTTAAAAATGGAAAGTTATCTAAGTGAATTTATAAATATCTTAAATTACAAATTTTTGTCCTTACCTCTTTATAAAATCATTTTGGCTTTTGTGGTACTTTCGTTTTTTTTGATTGCCAGAAAGGCTTTTACGATTTATTTTATAAAGACGCTAAGGCTTTTGACGAAAAAAACGAAAACCGATATTGACGATAAATTTTTAAAAGCCTTAAAAGAGCCTTTGAAATTTTTATTTGTGATAGGAGGTTTTTATTTCTTTTTGTTTTTTTTGGAAGTAAAAAATGCTGTTGCTTATCATATTTTAAAAGGGTTTTTGATTTTTGACGTGTTTTGGGCTATTTACAATATCATAAACGAATTTGAAGAGTCGGTTTATAAATTATTGGGGCGTTTTGGAAAAGCTTCAAGAGAACTTGCCGGTTTTGTTATAAAAATAATTAAAATTTTAGTAATATCTATCGGTATTATAGCTTTACTTCAGGACTGGGGCATTAATGTTACAGGGTTTATAGCTTCTTTGGGACTTGGTGGACTTGCTTTTGCTCTTGCCGCAAAAGATACGGCAGCCAATATTTTCGGAGGAATTGCAATTTTGACCGATAATATTTTTAAAATAGGAGAGTGGGTTAAAATAGGTAATGTTGAGGGAATAGTAGAAGATATAGGAATGAGAACCACTAAAATAAGGGCTTTTGACAAAAGACTTATAATAGTCCCAAATGCAACCATAGCCAATTCAAGCGTTGAAAATTTCAGCAGACGTGATAAAAGAAGAATTATGATGAGAATAGGCCTTGTTTATGATACGCCTGTAGATAAGGTTAAAAAGATAGTGGAAGATATAAGGAATATGCTTTTAAACCATCCTGAAATAGCAAAAGATGAAAGCCTTTTAATTTATTTTGACCAGTTTGAAGACAGCGCTCTTAGTATTTTTTGTTATTTTTTCACCAATACGGCCGTTTGGAAAGATTATCTTAGAATCAGAGAAGATATAAATCTTAAAATAAAAGAGATTGTAGAGCAAAACGGAAGTTCTTTTGCGTTTCCTAGTAACAGTGTTTATTTTGAAACCCCTTTACAAATTGAAAGATTTAAAGAATAAAAGTTTAGTTAAATAATATCAATATTATTGACATTGTCTTAATAATTTGCTATAATTTCAGTAGAAAAAAATTTTATTAAAAAGGAGGGGAAAATGTGGCCAATGGTATTTGATCCTTTCAGAGAATTACAAGATATAGAAAGAAGAATAGGAGCGGTTCTTCAAGCAAACAAACCTGTTCAAAAAGTGGAAGCTTTTACGCCTGCTGTGAATGAAAAAGCTGATGAAAAAGGTTATTATCTCGAAATAGACCTTCCTGGCGTTAAAAAAGAAGATATAGAAATAGCAGTAAATGACGGTGTACTTACTATTTCTGGGGAAAGAAAATTAAAAAAAGAAGAAAACGGTCCGAACTATACTAGAATAGAAAGCTTTTTTGGAAGATTTGAAAGGGCGTTTAAACTTCCAAACGATGCCGATTTGGATAATATAGAAGCTAAATATGAAGACGGTGTTTTAAAAATATTTATTCCTAAAAAACAAAAACCTGCCGGAAAAAGAATCGAGGTGAAATAACCTCGGTTTTTTTTATTTAATTTTATCTGCTCACAGACACTTTAAATAAACCTGGTAAAACGCTCATATTTTTGTTAAAATTATTCAGCTAAATTAAAAGGCTGAAAAATGAAACTGCTTGAAAAAATCTTTCATCTGAGAGAAAAAAACACTGACATATCTACCGAGTTTAGAGCCGGACTTTCTACATTTTTGGCTATGATGTATATTGTCCCTGTAAATGCTTCTATTATGAGCCTTACAGGAATGCCTTTTGATGCTTTAATTACCGCGACTGCCGTTGTTACCATTATTGCTACTGTTTTAAACGGGTTTTGGTCAAATACCCCCGTTGCTATGAGTGTTGGTATGGGACTTAATGCCTATTTTACATTCGGACTTGTAAAAGGTATGGGGATTCCATGGCAGACGGCCCTTGGAATAGTAATGATATCCGGACTTATATTTTTAGCCCTTTCCTTTACCAAATTCAGGGTGTGGGTGCTTGAGTCGGTACCCGTGGATTTAAGAAGGGCAATAAGTGCCGGTATAGGGATGTTTATAGCTTTTATAGGATTGCAGGGGATGGGGATTATAACCAATAATGACGCCGTTTTGGTGGGGCTTGGGAATATAAAAGACCCTAATGTTTTGCTCGGGATATTTGGTTTTATAACGGCTGCCCTGTTTTATTCTTACAGGATAAAAGGTGCTTTTATTTTATCTATTTTAGTGACTACTGTGGTAGCTTGGATATTCGGACTTGCAAAGCTTCCTGAAGGAATTGTGTCCGTTCCTGCTAGTATTGCTCCTATTGCTTTTAAATTTGATATAGCAAGCGCTTTAACTCTTTCTTTAATTCCTGTTATTGTAACTTTTTTGATTACGGATATGTTTGATACTATAGGTACTCTGGCCGGTATAGGTATGAGGGCCGGTCTTTTTAAAGACGGAAGCAGGGAGCTTCAAAAAACCCTTGAGGCGGATGCCGCCGCAACGGTTATAGGAGCAAGTCTTGGTACTTCCACCACAACTTCTTTTATAGAAAGCGCCGTTGGTGTTGAAGAAGGGGGAAGAACGGGACTGACAGCCGTTGTAACGGGGCTTTTATTTATTACTACCCTCTTTTTCCTTCCTTTATATAAAGCAATTCCAAGCAATGCGATTTATCCTATTTTGGTAATGGTCGGAGTATTAATGTTCAGTGAGCTTAAGAATATAGATTTTAAAGACCATACTGTAGCCGTAAGTGCTTTTATAACGGTTATTTTAATGCCTCTTACATATTCCATTACGATAGGGCTTAGTGCGGGATTTGTAATTTATTTACTTTTGGCTTTATTTAGAAAAGAGTTTGATAAAATAAATGCAGGTACGATTACACTTGCAATTATCGGTTTAATGGCTTTCATATTCCACTAAAATTAAGAGTTTTTACTCTTTTCCTTTTTTTAAGGAAATAATAAACTAAGAATTTTACTCATTTTTCATTTTTCATTTTTCACTTTTCACTTTATTATGTATTTATATGATATAATTCCATCCCCCTGAACGTAAAAGAGGCTTTGCATCATTTATTTTAATTAAATGTTGCAAGGGCTGGTCTTTGTACCTAAGGGGGTATTGTCTATAAAAACAAAGGGAGAAGTTATGAAAGTTAGAGCATCAGTTAAAAAAATTTGTCCTAAATGCAAAATCGTTAAAAGAAAAGGCATTGTTAGGGTAATTTGTGAAAATCCAAGACATAAACAAAGACAAGGATAAAACATGGCGAGAATTGCTGGTATCGACTTACCTAAAAAGAAAAAAATCGAATACGCACTTCCGTATATTTACGGAATCGGTCTTACAACAAGCAGAAAAATACTTAAAGACACAGGAATAGACCCTGAAAAAAGAGTTTACGAACTTACCGAAGAAGAAATATCTGTTTTAAATAAAGAAATTCAAAGTAATTACATTGTTGAAGGTGAGCTTAGAAAAATAGTTCAGCTTAATATTAAAGAGCTTATGGACTTAGGATGCTACAGAGGTCTTAGACACAGACGCGGACTACCTGTTAGAGGTCAGAGAACTAAAACAAATGCGCGTACCAGAAAAGGTAAAAGAAAAACTGTCGGCGCAAAAGCGAAATAAGGGGTAGATGATGGCAAAAAGAAAATTAACTAAAAAGAAAAAAATTAAAAAACAAGTTGGACGCGGTGTAGTATATATCGCAGCTACTTTTAATAATACTATGATAACTGTAACCGATGAAATGGGTAATGCTTTATGCTGGAGCTCTGCTGGTGCTTTAGGTTTTAAAGGAAGCAAAAAATCAACTCCTTTTGCTGCTCAACAAGCTGTAGAAGATGCAATGGCAAAAGCTAAAGAATATGGTATTAAAGAAGTTGGAATTAAAGTACAAGGACCTGGAGGCGGTAGAGAAACTGCCGTTAAAACAGTAGGTGCTATTGACGGAATTAAAGTTTTATGGATGAAAGATATTACTCCATTACCGCATAATGGTTGTAGACCAAGAAAAAGAAGAAGGGTGTAACGATGGCTAGATATACAGGACCTGTTGAAAGAATTGAAAGAAGACTTGGTGTTAGTTTAGAATTAAAAGGTGAAAGAAGACTTGCAGGTAAATCTGCGCTTGACAGAAGACCTTACGCGCCTGGACAACACGGGCAAAGAAGAACAAAAATTTCAGAATACGGACAACAGTTAAGAGAAAAACAAAAAATTAAGTATTATTACGGTGTTCTTGAAAAGCAGTTTAGAAGATTTTTTAAAGAGGCAAACAGACAAGAAGGAAGTACGGGGGAAAACCTTATCAGACTTCTTGAAAGAAGACTTGATAACGTAGTTTACAGAATGGGATTTGCCACTACTAGAAGATTTGCAAGACAACTTGTAACTCATGGGCATGTACTTGTAAACGGGAAAAAAGTAAATATTCCTTCTTATTTAGTTAAAGAGGGGGATAGAATTGAAATCAGAGAAAAATCAAAAAACAACCCTCAAATTCAAAGAGCTTTAGAACTTACGGCTCAAACAGGTATAGCTCCTTGGGTTGATGTTGACAAAGAAAAAATGGTAGGGGTGTTCCAAAGAATTCCTGAGAGAAGTGAAGTAAATATTCCAGTAGATGAGAGACTAGTAGTTGAGCTATACTCTAAATAATAGGGGCTAAAAAATGAATAAAATAAAAACAGAAGTTTTAATTCCAACCGAATTTTCTTATCAAAAAGAGGGAAATCTCGCAAAAATCGAGGTTTATCCTTTTGAAGCCGGTTTTGGAGTAAGTGCAGCCCATCCGATTAGAAGAGTTTTAATTGCGGCAACTGCGGGATATGCTCCAGTTGCTTTAAAAATCGAAGGGGTAAAACACGAATTTGATTCTTTAAAAGGTATGCTGGAAGATGTTGCCAGCTTTATTATAAATCTTAAAAATATAAGATTTAAGATTAAAGACCCTGAAAAAAAAGAAATCACGGTTAATTATACGTTTGTAGGTCCTAAAGAAATCAGAGGAGAAGATTTAATTAACGATGAAGTTGATGTCGTTACCCCTGATGAATATATAGCCACTTTAAATGAAGAAGGCGAATTAAAACTGAGCATTATTATAAAAAAAGGAATGGGATTTGTCGCTGTCGAAAATTATAGAGATGAACTTCCCGAAGGTTATATAGGACTTGATGCGTATTTTTCTCCTATTAAAAAAGTGGTATACAATATTGAGAATATCTTAATCGAAGACGACCCTAATTTTGAAAAAGTTATTTTTGAGGTTGAAACGGACGGACAGGTTGACCCTATCGACGCTTTTAAAGATGCGGTTAACAACTATTTAAATCAGTTCAGCGTATTTTCGAAAGAGTTTAAACTTGAGCCTAAAAAAGCGGAAAATGTTGAACTTCCTGAAGAATATAATATTTTGTTTGAACCTATTGAAAGTTTGAATTTAAGAAGCAGAAGCTTTAACGCTCTTGATAGGGCCGGGATTAAATATGTAGGTGAACTTGTATTAATGGGCAAAGAAAAAATAGCTAACATTAAAAATTTAGGAACAAAATCATTAGAAGAAATTTTTGAAAAATTGGAAGAGATTGGTTTTTCTATTACAAAAACATTGCCTCTTGAAGTCAAAAAGGCTATAGAAGAAAAACTTGCTAAACTTAAAGGAGAAGAGTAATGAGACATAAGCACGGTTACAGAAAGTTAGGGCGCGACAGCGAACACAGAAGAGCGCTTCTTAGAAACTTGGCTTGCGATTTAATCGAACACGGAAGTATTGAAACTACCGTTCCAAAAGCTAAAGAACTTAGAAGATATATTGAAAAAATAGTTACTAAAGCTAAAAAAAATCCTGATTTGAATACACACAGATATGTATATTCAAAACTAGGAAGTAACGAAAGAGCAAAAGCCGCTACTAAAAAACTTATTGAAGAAATAGCTCCTCAATATGTAAACAGAAACGGCGGATATACTAAAATAATTAAAACAAGATTTAGAAGAGGTGACGCTGCGGAGATGTGTATTATTGAATTCGTAGGAGAATAATATGGCGGATATTCCTTTTTCTAACGAAGACTTAAAAGAAGCGGTGGCGGGAGTACTTGAAGAAATCCGCCCTATGCTTCAAATGGATGGAGGCGATGTTACATTGATTGATGTAAAAAAACCTGTTGTTTTCGTTCAGCTTCAGGGCGGATGTGTAGGATGTGCGAGTGCAGGCGCTACTTTAAAATACGGTATTGAAAAAGCCCTGAAAGAAAAAATACATCCTGATTTGGTTGTTATGAACGTACCTCATGGATATGAGGATAAATTGGATGAGCTTGCGAAATATTCATTTTGATGTTTCTTTGTCGCAGTTGGAATCTGAAAAGGCTGTTTCTTTTAAAGATATCAGGGATTTAATAAAATCAAAAGAGGATTTGGAAAACGTTCTTTTGTCTACAAAAGTTTATTTTGAAACGAAAGAAGAACTTTTAGATTTTTTTGATATTTTATTAAAATACGGTTTTAAAGAAAACGCAATAAGTTATTTTGAAGAACTGCTTCAAAACAGTAATGATATAGAGATAGTTAATGGATTTAATTCATTACTTAAACAATGATTTAATAACAGACAATACAAAAGAGCTCTCCCCCTCCAAGCTCTTTTTAAAAACCTCTCAAAACTCAAAATATGCCCGGAATATTAAAAACTTTACAACTCCAAAAGAGCTTTTAAGGGAGCTTAATCTTAAAACAAAATTTATAGGAATAACCGGTACAAACGGGAAAACAACTACGGCTTTTGTTTTGGGATATTTGTTGCAATCTTTTGGATATTCTGTTGGTATTCAGGGAACCGAGGGTTTTTATTTTAACGGAGAAAAAAAAGAAGGAAAAACACTTACAACCCCTCCTGTTTTTACCACTATCAAAAGGGCTTTTAAATATAAACCCGATTTTTTTATCATGGAAGTATCTTCACATGCCATTGTTCAAAACAGGATTGAGGGGATTGATTTTAGTGCCAAGATTTTGACCTCTTTTTCTCAGGACCATCTTGATTTTCATAAAAGCATGGAAGAATATAAAAAAGCAAAAGAGTCTTTTTTTCAAGATGAAAGCATTAAAATAATAAATGGAAAACTTTTAAAAATTGAGAATGGAGAATTGAGAATTGAGAATTCAAATTTTTCACTTGTAAACGTAATGGGATATGAATTTAAAATACATAAAAAAAATTTACATGTTTTAGATAAACCTGTAGTTGAGGATATTCTGATGGCGGGTGAATTTAATAAGATGAACTTTTCTCTTGCTTTAAAAACTGTTGAGATTTTAACTAATTCTCCATTCTCCATTCTCAATTCTCAATTGAAATATTTCAAAGGCGTACCCGGCAGGATGGAAATAGTTTCAAACAACCCTTTGGTGATTATCGATTTTGCCCACACGCCTGACGGGATGGAGAAAGTATTAAGTGCTGTTAAGGGTAAAAAAATTGTTGTTTTCGGTGCAGGCGGTAACCGAGACAGGGATAAAAGATATTTAATGGGAGAGGTTGCAGATAAATTTGCCGATTATATAATTCTTACAGAAGATAATCCAAGATGTGAAAATGTTGAAAATATTTGTAAGGAAATATCAAAAGGCATTCAAAACACTTCTTTTGAGGTAATAACCGACAGAAAAAAAGCTATAAAAAAAGCGTTAAAAATAGCTAAGGAAAACAATATGGTTTTAATGCTTTTGGGTAAAGGCGATGAAAATTATATTGAATACTGCCACAAAAAAATAGATTACAGCGACAGGGAGACGGTAAAAGAATGTTTGAAATAGTTAAAGGAGATATCAGGGATTTCAGAGGTGATTATATAGTAAATCCAAGTAATACGATATTAAAACTCGGAAGCGGTGTCAGCGGTGTTTTAAAGATGATGTGTCCTAAACTTCAGGCTGTAATGGATGAATGGACAGAAAAACACGGATTTTTGAATCCCGGCGATATAGCTGTGACGGTTTATCCCTGTGAAGAGTATAAATGGGCAATTCACGCAGCTGTTATGGATTACAAACCGGGGGCTGTGGAAATAGCCCCGGATTATGAAAGAATAGAAAAAATATGTAAAAATATAGCCGAGTATCTCAGCGATAAAGACGCGCTGGTAATTACTCCGTATCTCGGTACGGGAGTCGGGGGACTTGACAAGACGGTTGTGAGGAAGGTTATGAAGAAGTATTTTGAGCCTTTAAGGGCGAGAATTATTTTAATCGAGAAAATTTGATACAATTAATAAAAAGTTAATGCTTTAAGATATAATAGGGCTAAAAAAAGGAGTGTGCATGCAAATGCCAAAACCAAAAAATATAATGTTTATGTGTCAGGTCAAAAGACCTCCTAGTTTTCCAAAACCTAGCTGCGTAAGAGAAGGTACGGAAGATTTACTGCCTTATACTCAGCAAAAAATGATGGATATGGGAATTGACCCTATGGTTAACTGGATAGTGCCTAC
>JAMOSR010000008.1 GCA_027062985.1 Nautiliaceae bacterium | reverse complement strand
GATTACAGTGAACTTGAACTTGACGCAAAACTTCAGTTTCGCGACGGAATTACCACTGAAGAGATTCAGGATACCTTAATAAAAACAGCGGTCGATAAGATAGATATAGACAGACCTAACTGGAATTTTGTGGCGGCAAGGCTTTTTTTATATGATTTATACCACAGGGTTACGGGATTTAGCGGTTATAATCACCTTAAGGAATATTTTGAAAAAGGCGAGAAGGCCGGAAGAATTATACCGGGATTAAAAGAAAAATATGACCTAAATGATTTAAACGATTACATAAAACCCGAAAGGGATTTACAGTTTACTTATCTTGGTATTAAAACTCTTTATGACAGATATATTATAAAAGATAAACATGGAAATCCGATAGAGCTTCCTCAGCAGCTTTTTATGGGCGTTGCTATGTTTTTGGCTCAAAACGAAACAAATCCTGATAGTATTCCTGAAAATGACAGGGATAACATTGATTTAAACGACCCTAAATCAATCAGGGGGTATTGGGCTAAGAAGTTTTATGACGTGATTTCTAAATTTGAAGTAATGGTGGCAACGCCGACGCTTTCTAATGCAAGAACTACCCGCCATCAGCTCAGCAGCTGTTATGTGGGAAGTATGAACGACAATATAGAAGGTATTTTTGACGATTATAAAGAGATGGCTCTTTTATCAAAATTCGGCGGCGGAATAGGCTGGGATTTTAGCAAAATAAGAGCTCTAGGCAGTTTTATCGACAATCACAAAAATGCGGCCGGAGGGGTTATTCCGTGGCTTAAAATCACAAACGATATAGCAATAGCCGTTGACCAGCTTGGTACCAGAAAAGGGGCTATAGCCGTTTATCTTGAGCCTTGGCATATGGATATTTTGGACTTTTTGGATTTGAAAAAAAACAGCGGAGAAGAAAGAAGAAGAGCTCATGACCTTTTTCCGGCTTTATGGATTCCGGATTTATTTATGAAAAGAGTACAAGAAGACGGTCTTTGGACTCTTTTTGACCCGTATGAAACGGGGGACTTGACAGACCTTTACGGAGAAGAGTTTGAAAAGAGATATATAGAGTATGAAAACGACGAAAATATTTCAAAAAGAAGAATAAAAGCAAAAGAGCTTTGGAAAAAGATACTGCTTGAATATTATGAAACGGGAAATCCTTTTCTTTGCTTTAAAGACAACGCTAATAAAAGAAATCAAAACGACCATGCCGGAATTATCAGAAGCTCAAATTTGTGTGTAACGGGTGATACTAGGCTTGCGACTCAGTTTGGATTAGTTAGGGCTGATGAACTTGAAAAAATGAAACAAGAGATAATAGCGACATATGATTATAGAACAGATGGAAATAGAGATGAGAAAGGGGTTGGAGTAGCTCAATGTTTAAGAATGTATAAAACAAAAGAGAATGCAGATATTTATGAGATAAAAACAAAAGACGGATATAAAATAAAAGCTACTCCTTGGCATGAATTTTATGTAATAAGAGATGAAAAAGTAATAAAGATTCCTCTAAGTGAAATAACTCTTGATGATAAGCTGCTTATTCAATCTGGAATGGGACAATTTGGTAAAGAGGGATATTATGAACTTGGTCTTATAACTGGATTGATTGCAGGAGATGGGACTTTTTCAGGAGAAATAGCTATTGTAGATTTATATAATGATGAAATAGAGTTAAAAGAAATTGTAAGAAGTTCTCTTGAAGAGATTATTAAACGGGATTATTATGGTAATAAAAAAGATATGCCGGTAGATATGCCAAGTGAATTTAATCACAGCGATAATTCTAAAAAAATTAGATTTCAAAATAAAAGAGTTGGGAGGGTTTTAAATAAGCTTGGATTTAATAAAGAGAGTAAATTGAGGGTTCCTGAGTTTGTATTTAGAGGTAAAGAGGAGTGTGTAATTGGGTATCTTCAGGGACTGTTTACTTCTGATGCAACTGTTAATGTGATTAAAAATAATGGAATACCTACTTTTGCAATTCAGCTTGCAAGTATTTCAAAAGAGCTTTTAGAAGATGTGCAACTTCTTCTTAGCAATTTTGGTATAAGAAGTAAAATTTCTAAAATGAGAGAAGAAGGGGAGAGAAATTTTGAGTATAAAGATAAAGAATATATTTCAAAATCCCTTTACAGATTAAATATAAATGGACACAATGCTATAAATTTTGTAAAAATAATCGGATTTTTAGGAGTTAAGCAGCAAAAGGCTTATGAAGTTTTAGATAAAAGAATAAAATTAGGATATTCTTTATATGGCAGAAAATCTGAACATTTTGAAGTTGAGATTGAGAGTATTGAATATGTTGGAAAAGAAGATGTGTATGACACTACACAGCTATATAATCACAGCCTTATTTTTAATGGGATTGTAACTGGTAACTGTACGGAGATTTTTCAGAATACAGAGCCAAACCATTATAAAGTAAAAGTTATTTTTGAAGACGGAAGTGAGAGATTTTTTGAAGAAGATGAAGATGTTAAAGTCTCTTTGGGAGAGGTCGAGGTAGTTGTCAAGGGTAAAAAAATCACTTCTCTTCATTCAATTGACGGGAAAAAAGTCTATATGGTGGAAAAAGTACCGTTTGACGGTAAAACGGCGGTTTGTAATCTGGCCAGTGTAAATCTAAGTCGTGTAAATACGCCTGAAAAAATAGCCGAGGTTGTTCCTGTGGCGATTAGAATGCTTGATAATGTAATTGATTTGAATTATTATCCTGTTAAAAAGACAAAAGATACAAACCTTAAAAACAGGGCTA
>JAMOSR010000007.1 GCA_027062985.1 Nautiliaceae bacterium | reverse complement strand
TTACGTTCTAAATCTTAAAGGTAACTCCTTAAATTCCAGTCCTTTTTTATGCTTTATAATAGTTCCGTTTTTATCAACAGTAATGTAATATGTTTTTTCAGCTCCCATATAATCTTGAGATAAAACTTCTATTTCTATATTTTGGTTTTTTATTTCAACTTTTACAGGGGAATCCTCAAGCCCGAAATCATAAGTTTTGGACCAAACGATTTTGCCGTTTTTTATGAAAGTAATAAACAGGTCTTCTTGAGGATGTTGAATAGAACCTATAATTATAATGCCTCCGTTGAACGGTTTTATAAATTTTCCAAGTTCATTATCAGGAGCCTGAAATAAATAATTTTTATCTCCTTCAACTATTTCTATATCCGCTTTGTTTTTGTATGTAGTAAGTAACACCACAGGTTTTTCTTTAATAAAAAAATCTTGAGGTATATCAAATTTATTACCTATATATTTTTTAGAAATTATATTTAAATTAGTGTCCAATGTTAAAATTAAAGGCCTGTTTTCTTTTTGGTCATAACCTAAAAGATAAATTTTATTGTTTTTATAAAGGAGCTTTTTACCTTCTATTAATTGAGGAATGACTTTTTTCTTTAAAAGATTGTAATTTTTGTCAAGTATAAAAATAGCTATTCCGTTTGCGTCAGGTAAAAAAAATGCATAATTTTCTCCTGCTTTTGCAAGGGCTTTTTTAGATATTTGGTAGTGTTCGATAATTTTCTTTTCTATTTCGGTGGTTTTTAAATCTTTTTCCACTGAAGGGGAATTTTTTACGCATCCTGTTAAAAGAAGTGCGGTTATAATTAAAACTTTTGCTTTCATGATATTTTCCTATTCGTAAAATGTTACGGAACTTTTTCCGAATTTTTTAGTTTTTGTTTTTTTATATTTTCCTAAATGTTCAGGAAAATCGTAATCGCTTTGATGTTCTATTAAAATTTTTTCAACGTTCATTTTAGGAAGGGTTTTGATAAGATTTTGTACTTTTTCATAAATATCCTCATATCCTTCCCTTATAGCAAACGGAGGGTCAAAATAAAAAATAGCTTTATTTTTTTCTCTTTTTAATTTTTCTATTACATCCCATATGGTATCAAAACTGTCTCCTAAAATAATTTCACATTTTTCCCTGTCTTCTTCTTTTAATGAGTCTATATTTCTTTTTAGGACTTTAGCAGCTTCAGGGTCTTTTTCTAAAAAGTAGGCTTTTTTAGCTCCTCGGCTTATAGCCTCTAGCCCTATGCTTCCCACTCCGCTAAATACTTCAACCCATGTAGAATCCGGTACTTCCCATTGAAGAGAGTTAAAAACGGATTCTTTTAATATCTGTTTTGTGCTTCTTGTGGTTTCTTTATCTCCCATATACAGTTTTTTACCTCTGTATTTGCCTCCTATTATTTTTATGTTACCTTTTTCCATAATACTCCTTTATGAGGTTTTTTAATTTTTGTTTGAACTCTTCGCATAAATCATTAAGTGCTTCTTCAAAAGTTGTTTGATTTCCTATAAGTTTTTCCAATTGTAGCAAAAGAGTTGTTTTTGTAAAAGGTTTTATGATATCTTTTCCTATTAAAATGCCTTCTTTTTCCGGATTATCGGTAATTGTAACACCTTTTTCATCTATATAATCTTTTAAAAAATATTCTAACGTTTTTTGAATAAGTGGGGAATCGCATTCAATTTTTACTTTCATAATTTCCTTTTTTCATAATTTTATCATAAAATATTAATAAGTTTTTAGTTTTGCCGATTATGTTATTAGGGATAAAGGAGCCTGTTATGGATATCTTCAGCTCAGTAAACAACAATATTCAAAAAAACGATTATTCCCAGAATATATATCAAAGGCAAAAAACTTCAAATGAAGTAGAACAGGTTCAGGAAGTTTCAAAACATATCGAAGAGAAAAAATCAAAAGACGAGCTAAAAAAAGAATTACAAAAAGTTATAGAAGAGTTAAATGAGGCTATGAATCCTTTAAATAAAGATTTGAAGTTTAGATTTAATGATAAAGTTGATGAATTAATAGTGGAAGTGGTAGATAAAAAAAACGATAAAATTATAAGACAGTTTCCACCGTTGGAAGCTTTAAAACTTATGGAAAAAATGAGAGAATTAATAGGATTATTGTTTGATAAGAAAGGGTAAACAATGGCAGAACTAGGTACTTTAAGCTCTTTAGGGATTGGTAGCGGTGTATTAAATTACGATGTGATAGATAAATTAAAAAAAGCTGATGAAAAACTTATGGTAGAGCCTTTAGAAAATAAACTCGATTTATTGAAAAAAAAAGAGTCTGCTCTTTCTCAGTTTATTACAATAGGTTCGACTGTAAAAACAGATATTTTGGATATAGCCGATGGGACTCTTTTTGCAAAAGTTAATACAAATGTGAATGGAAACAGTGTTAGTGTCAAAGCTGAAGACGGTGTTAAACCTCAGGAATTTACTATTGACGTTAAACAGCTTGCTCAAAACGACGTTTTTGAGTCAAAAGGATTTGCAACTCCCGATTCTGTTATAAATTCATCAGATAAAAGCGTTACTCTTGAAATAGGACTTGGGGATGAAAGCGTAAGTATCGATATAGGAGCAAATGCTACGTTGGAGGATTTAAAAGAGACTATTAACAATGCCGGTGCTGGTGTGACGGCAAGTATTATAGATACAGGAATTGGCGATAATCCTTATAAACTTGTTTTAAAAGCAGATAAAACCGGAAAAAATAATATTATAAAATTTGATTTTTCAAAAATAGACGATTTAGGGTTAAATGCAACCGATT
>JAMOSR010000006.1 GCA_027062985.1 Nautiliaceae bacterium | reverse complement strand
TTTTGGTTAAGCGGAGGGCTTTTTATTGTTAACTATCTTTTATATGATGGTACTTTAGTGAGTGAGCTTTATATTCTTTTAGCTTTTTTTACTATAAATTATCTGTTAACTCTTCCTATACATATTTGGGAGAAACATATTGATAAAAAATTTGGTTTTAATGTTGCTCCTTGGAAAATATTTTTTGTTGATGAATTAAAAAAAATAATTTTATTTTTAGTTTTTGGGGGAGCTTTTTTTGCCGGTCTTATCTATTTTATAGAAAATTTTGAACATTGGTGGTTAATAGGTTTTTTATTTACTTTTGGCGTTGTTGTGTTGATAAATATTTTGTATCCTTTTTTTGCTTCTTGGTTTAATAAATTCGAACCTTTAAAAAATGATAAGCTTAAAGAATCGATTGAAGAGATGATGGAAAAAGTTGGTTTTAAAAGTAGCGGTATATATGTAATGGATGCTAGTAAAAGAGATACTAGATTAAATGCTTATTTTGCTGGATTTGGGAAAACAAAAAGAGTAGTTTTATTTGATACTCTTTTAAATAAACTTAACGATAAGGAAATATTGGCTGTTTTAGGACATGAACTTGGTCATTTTAAACATAAAGATTTATTAAAAAATATTTCGGTTTTAGGGATAGTACTTTTTATTATATTTTTTATTTTCGGACATTTGTCTGACAGTTTGTTTGAGGCGTTAAAAATTCCTAAAAACGGTGTTAATATAATTATTTTAGCGCTTTTATTTAGTGATATGATAATATTTTTAATGCAACCTGTTGTTAATCTTATCAGCAGACATAATGAATTTGAAGCGGATAAAATGGGGGCTGAGCTGGTTAGCAAAAAAGATTTAACCAGTGCTTTAAAAAAACTTGTAAAAGAAAATAAATATTTTCCAAAAGTCAGTAAACTTTATTCTTTTATTTATTATTCTCATCCTCCTATTTTAGAAAGGTTAGAGAAATTAAAAGAGAGAGAATAAAAACGGTTAATAAAACGGCAAAAAATTTGGTGAGTATTATTGCCAATTCTTTTTTGCCAAAAAACCATACGATACTTAATTTAAAAAGAGAATTTGAAATACTGGCTATAGATATTCCTATTGCTGCATTTATTAGCGATATTTTGTTTTTTGCAAGTGAGGAGAGAGAAAGAGTTATGGCGTCAACATCGGTAAGTCCTGAGATTAATGAGATAAGATAAATTCCGGTATTTCCATAGTTTGTTCCTATATAGTAAGTTAAAGCGTATATGATGGCAAAAATAACGGCGAATTTTATAGCTTCTTCGATTTCTAACGGATTTTTTTCTATAAGAGTTGTGTTTATTTTTTCATTTGGGGACTTTTTGTAAAGTCTGTAAGAAATTACCACTCCTATAAAAGTGGTAAATAAATATGAAAAGGCTAAAATATAGGCAAGTTGTTTATTTATCAATAACGTTTCAATATAAACTCTTGCAAACATTATGGTATTGGCTATGGCAATTGCAGAAGCATAGGTATATACGGCTGTCTTGTGTTGTAATTTAGAATATAATTTACTAAGAGAATATGTAACAGCGGTACTGCTAACAAATCCTCCCGCCGCCCCTGTTAATATTATTCCGTATTTTTCTCCGAAAAGTTTTATTCCCAAATATCCTATAAATGATAATGAAGCTATAATTATTGCCATAAGCCAGGTTTTATGAGGATTTACGTAATAAATCATTTTATCCGGAAGATAGGGCAGGATTAAAAAACTCATTCCAAGAAGTAAAATAGCGGCATTTATATCTTTTGATGAAAGTTTTGATTCGAGATTTTTTAATGTTGTTTTTATATTAAGAAGTAAAACTATTATAGTGGCGATAATTATTGCACTTAAAATTTCTTTGTTATAAATTAAAACTCCTATAATAAATGCTATTAAAGCGCTAACATGTGTGGTAGTTCCTTGTTTGTGATAATGAAACACTTTTAAAAAATAAGCTATACTAACTAAAGTAATAACTCCAAAGAAACTGACATATATAAAATTATTATAAAAATTTTCCATATAACCGCTTAAAAAACCTAAAAGAGATATTAAAGCAAAGGTTCTGCTTCCTGCAAACCCTTTTTCATTTTCTTCTTTAAACGATATGTTTCTTTCAAGACCTATTAAAAAACCGAGCGCTATGGTTATAAATACTGATTTTAACGTTTCGATATCCATTTTTTTCTCCTTTTAAAAATTATAGCTAATTTTTTTTGATAAAATTATGTAAAAAAAGGGCGGAATTTGAGAAAAGCCATAGCATTTACAGGTCCTAGCAATTCTGGTAAAACTACTTTAATAGAAAAAGTTGCTAAAAAACTTATAAGCAGTTATAAAATTGCAATTATTAAAAATGATCCGAGTGACAAAGCTCAGTTTGACAGAGAAGGAAAAGATAGTTATAAATTTTTTCAAACGGGTGCTGAAGTTGTGGTGACTTCTCCTACTCGTACTACATACTTTTCCCATCGTCAAAAATCTTTGGATGAAATAGTCGATATGATTAAAGATTTTGACATCCTTCTTGTAGAAGGATTGAAATATCTGCCTCTTCCTCGTTTGGGAGTATTTAGGGGAGATATAGATGAGAGTTATTTTAGATACATAAAGGCCGTAGCTGTAGATGATACGGTTGATAAAAGTAAAATACCTTCTCATATTGAAATACTTGATTTAAACAATATTGATGAAATAATAGACTGGGTTTTGAAAAACGCACAGGATATATAAAGGAGAAAAGATGACTGAAATTATAAAAGCGATTGAAAATACCGCTAAAGAGATTTATGAATCTATAAAAACA
>JAMOSR010000005.1 GCA_027062985.1 Nautiliaceae bacterium | reverse complement strand
GTGGTGGTCGCAGCTGGACTCGAACCAGCGACCCCTACCGTGTCGGGGTAGTGCTCTACCAGCTGAGCTATGCGACCTTTTTCGAAATTTTACCAAAAAAATAAAAATATGCAAA
This sequence comes from Nautiliaceae bacterium, assembly GCA_027062985.1. GTDB lineage: Bacteria > Campylobacterota > Campylobacteria > Campylobacterales > Nautiliaceae > Caminibacter. The sequence continues at coordinate 2,718 of JAMOSR010000005.1, read as the reverse complement.
CAGGGCTATAGACAAATCTATCATTACATCGGCAAAATTAAAAATGGCAAAATCAAACCCGCAGTGCCAGTATACATAATCAACCACCCCTTCTCTTAAAAACCGGTCTAAAAGGTTAGACACTGCAGCTCCGAATAAAATTCCCGAAACTACGGGATGGGTTTTTAATATGTTTTCTTTATAAAAAAGATAAACAAGTGCGGCTATAAGCAAAAGCTGCAAATATTTAAGATATTCGCCCAAAAACTCGAACATGGAAAAAGCAACCCCTTTATTAAAAGTCAACACCAAAGAAATACATTTTCCCTGCCACTCAAATCCGTTTAAAAAAAGATATTTTATACCCTGGTCAATTAAAAAAATTAAAACAAAAGCAATAAAAAACTTAATTAATTTTCGTTTTTTCATTTTTCATTTTCCGTTATTAAGAAAGTCTGCTTTTAAAAAACTGCTTTAACATCTCAAGAAGCTCTTTTGCTTTTGTTTCACTTTCGCCCTCTATAAGCAGCCTCAGCTTATTTTCCGTACCTGAATATCTTACAAGATGTCTGTAACCTTCGTTTTCGACGGATTTTAACATCTCATCGGCGCCTTCTATCTTTTCAAAAGGTATTTTTTCGCTTACGTTTATATTGGTCTGAACCTGAGGATAAAGTTCAAAAAGATTAAAAGCCTCACTAGCTTTTTTTCCGCTTTCTATCATATATGCAACCGCCTGAAGGGCGCTTACAAGTCCGTCACCCGTTTTTGCGTAATCGCTGAAAATTATATGTCCGGACTGTTCTCCTCCGAAATTCAGACCCTCTTTTTTCATAACCTCAAGAACGTATTTATCCCCCACAGCGCTTCTAAAAACTTTAATTCCGTATTTTTTCAAAAACTCTTCAAGCGCTCCGTTACTCATAACTGTTACTGCAATTCCGCCGTTTTTAAGTTTTCCTTTTTTATGAAGGTAATAAGCAAGGGCTCCTAAAAGTTTATCCCCGTCAACTATCTCTCCCCTTTCATCGACAACAACCAGCCTGTCCGCATCCCCGTCAAGGGCAAAACCGATATCGGCCCTGTATTCTTTTACTTTCTGAGCCAACACCTCCGGGTGCATAGCCCCGGCGTTTTGATTGATATTAAATCCGTCTGGTTCGTCGTTTATGGTAATTACATCGGCTCCTAATTCGTTAAAAATAGTAGGAGCGACTTTATAAGCCGCACCGTTGGCTGCATCAACCACAACTCTTATACCGTTTAGATTAAGGTGTTTTGGAAAAGAAGATTTTATATGAACTATATATCTTCCGATAACGTCGTCTATTCTTTTACTTTTTCCTATCTCTTTTTGGGTTTTAAGATGAAAATTATTCTCAAAATACCTTTTTTCAATCTCTTCTTCCACCTCTTTTGAAAATTTATTCCCCTCGCTGTCAAAAAATTTTATTCCGTTGTCATAATAAGGATTATGAGAAGCGCTTATCATAATCCCCCCGTCACATCTCATATCCTCCGTTAAAAAAGCAACCGCGGGAGTTGGCATAGGCCCTATTTGGATAACGTCGTAACCAATCGCCGTAAGGCCGCTGACTATTGCATTTTCTATCATATACCCGCTTCTTCTGGTATCTTTGCCCACCAAAATTTTTTTCGTTTTTTTAGGAATGGTATCTCCAAAAGCCATTGCAAGTTTCATAGCCAAAAAAGGGGTTATCACTTCTCCGGCTTTCCCCCTTACACCGTCTGTTCCGAAAAGTTTCATGCTTTATCCTTTTTATTTCCTTACGAAAATGAAATAATTATTTGCAAATTTTATCAAATTTTTATAAAATACGCTTCAAAAAAAGGAACTAAATGGCAAATACAAAGTCAGCTGAAAAAAGAATCAGACAAACAAAAAAAAGAACTGAAAGAAACAGATACTATAGAACAAGAATCAAAACAATAACTAAAAACGTAGAAAAAGCGGTAGCCGAAGGTGATTATGAAAAAGCTTACAACTATTGGAAAGTGGCAAACAAAAAATTTCAAAGCTATATTAATAAAGGAATTTTAAAGAAAAATACGGCAAGAAGAAAAATTTCAAGACTTCACCATCTTGTAAAATCTATCGAACCGCAAGCTGAAAACGCTTAATTTTTCCCTTTTCCCCTCCTTAAACTTTATTCCCTAAAGGAAAACCATGCTTCTTGAAAAATTAAAACCTTTTGTAGAAAAATATAATGAAATAAACGAAAAACTTTCATCTCCCGAAATAACAAAAGACATAAAACAGATGACAAAACTCTCACGTGAAGCCAGACAGTTAGAAGATATAGTAAACAAGGCAAAAGAATACGAAAAAACGGTAAACGCTCTTGAAGAAGCAAAAGCTATGCTTGAAGACCCTGAAATGTCCGAACTTGCAAAAGAAGAAATTAAAGAAATAGAAGAAAAACTGCCAAAACTTGAAGAAGAGATAAAACTGCTGCTCCTGCCAAAAGACCCTAACGACGATAAAAACATATTCCTCGAAATAAGAGCGGGAACGGGAGGAGACGAAGCTGCGCTGTTTGTAGGGGATTTAATGAGAGCATATTTAAGATATGCCGATAACAAGGGATGGAAAGTCGAAATAGTAAGCGAAAGCAAAAACGATATCGGAGGTTTTAAAGAAATAATACTTCTTATAAAAGGGGATGGTGCTTACAGCCGCCTCAAATACGAAGGGGGAACTCACAGGGTTCAAAGAAT
>JAMOSR010000004.1 GCA_027062985.1 Nautiliaceae bacterium | reverse complement strand
AATGTTAAAAATAGCCATTTTAGGTAAACCAAACGTTGGAAAAAGCAGTTTTTTCAATAGAATTCTCAGACAAAGAGACGCTATTGTCAGTGATAAAGCCGGGACTACCAGGGATATAAAAAAAAGGGAAATTTCCCTTGATGACGATTTGGAAGATATTATACTTCTTGATACCGGAGGTCTTGAAGAAAGAGACGAACTTTTTGAGAAAGTAAAACAAAAAGCTCTTGATGTGGCTAAAGAAGCCGATGTAATTCTTTACATGGTTGATGGAAGAACTATTCCTGATGAAGATGAGATTAAATATTTCAGAACTCTTCAAAAATTAAAAAAACCTCTTATTTTAGTCGTTAACAAAGTTGACAACGATAAATTGATGGAGGGTGTTTACAACTTTTATGAATTGGGTGCCGATGAAATTTATCCTATTTCTATTGCGCATAACAGAGGGGTTGGAAAACTGATTGAGAGGATAAAAGAGTTTGTTCCCAAAAAACCTAAAGTCATTCAGGAAGCCACTGCTATAGAAGAAGATATTCCCCTTGAGGAATTATTCAGTGAAGAAGAGAATAAAGAAGATTTAGAAAACCTTAAAGAAATAAAAGTGGCGATTGTGGGACGTGTAAATGTCGGAAAAAGTTCGCTTTTAAATGCTCTTGTGGGGGAAGAGAGGGCGATTGTCAGTGATATGGACGGTACCACTATAGACCCTATTGACGAAACTATTTATTACAACGGTTATCATATAACGTTTGTAGATACCGCCGGTATCAGAAGAAGAGGTAAAATTAAAGATATAGAAAAATATGCCCTTATGAGAACGGAAAAGGTTTTGCAAGAAGCCGATGTAGCCATTTTGGTTTTGGATGCAAAAAACGGAATAGTAGAGCTTGATGAAAAAATCGGAGGTCTTATTCAAAAACATAAAAACGCATGTATTATAGTCGGGAATAAGTGGGATGAAGCTTCAATGGATTATAAAAAATTTGAAGCCGATGTAAGAGACAGGTTTAAATTTTTGTATTATGCCCCTTTTATGGTTGTCAGTGCAAAAACAAAAAGAAATATTGATAAACTTAAAGATAAAATTATTTACGTATACGGGAATTATATAAAAAGAGTACCTACTTCCAAACTTAACGAATGGATAAAAGAAGCTACCCAAAGACATAAACTTCCAACCGATATAAGAGGGCGGGAAATTAAAATTTATTATGCGACGCAGTTTGGAATCAAGCCTCCTACAATCGCTCTTGTTATGAATAAACCGAAACTTCATTTTTCTTATGAGAGATATTTGATAAACTTCTTAAGGCAAAAAGAAGATTTTACAGGTACGCCTATTGTATTAATACCAAGAGAAAAAGGGAAAAAGTGAAAAGAGTAGTTAGTGGAATGAGACCTACTGGAAAACTTCATTTAGGACATTATATAGGAGTTTTAAAAAATTGGAAAAAATTGCAAAACGAATATGACAGTTTCTTTTTTGTAGCCGACTGGCATGCGCTTACTACCAAATTTGACGAAGATATAGATTTGAAAGCTCAAAGTATAGAACTTATAAAAGAGTGGATAGCAAGCGGAATAGACCCTCAAAAAGCCACTCTTTTTATTCAAAGCGAAATAAAAGAACATGCCGAGCTTTATTTGATTTTTAATATGATAACCCCTGTTAGCTGGCTTGAGAGAAATCCTACTTATAAAGACGCTATGCAGCAAGAAGAGTATAAGAAAAAAAACAATGCCGGATTTTTAACATATCCGGTGCTTCAAACGGCTGATATAGTTCTTTATGATGCCGATTTGGTGCCTATCGGAGAAGACCAAAAACCCCATTTGGAACTTGCTAGGGATATTGTAAACAGGTTTAATTATCTTTATAAACGAGAAATTTTTAAAGAGCCTAAAGAGATGTTAACCGAAGTTCCAAGACTTCCGGGGCTGGATGGAAGAAAAATGAGTAAAAGTTTTAATAACGCCATTTATCTTGATGAAACGCCTGAAGAAATATGGGCTAAAGTCAGACAGGCAAAAACAGACCCGGCAAGAATAAGAAAAACAGACCCTGGGCATCCTGAGGTTTGTATTGTTTTTGAATATCATAAAGCGTTTTCATCCCCTGAGGAAGTTAATGAAATAGAGAATGCTTGTAAGGCTGGTTCTATAGGATGTGTGGAATGTAAAAAAAGATGTGCCGCTAATATAGAAAAGATTATATCTCCTATAAGAGAGAGAAAAACTCAGTTAAAAAATGAGGATATTTTAGATATAATTAAAGAAGGAGATAAAAAAGCCAAAGCACTGGCTGGTGAAAAAATGAAACAGGTAAATGAAGTTATATTTTAAAGGAGACAAATGAAAGCAAAAAAACTGTGGTGTGCGGAGAGAGTTCAAAGACTTATGATGAGTATGTTTTTGCTTCTTATTTTAATGCTTTTGGCAAAAGGATACAGCGTAGCGGGACTTGCTCTTTTGGCGTTTATGTCGGTTATGCTTTTTATTCATTTCATTTTTGATTTTTGTCCTTCGACTGTGATTTTACAAAAAATATTCGGAAGCTGTTATTGCGAATGTAAGGAAGAAAACCATGAAAATCAGTTATAAAGAAGCGGGAGTTGATATTGATGCGGGAAATTCTTTGGTAGAGAGAATAAAACCCGTAGTAAAAGAGACTTTTAATGAAAATGTAGTTGGAGGTATAGGCAGTTTTGCCGGAGCTTTTAGACTGCCTCAGGGATATAAAAAACCCGTTCTTTTATCAGCTACGGACGGGGTTGGGACTAAGCTTAAACTTGCAATTGATGCGAAAAAATACGATACGGTCGGAATTGATTTGGTAGCTATGTGCGTTAA
>JAMOSR010000003.1 GCA_027062985.1 Nautiliaceae bacterium | reverse complement strand
AACCTGTGCAAATCGTAGAAAATGAAGGTAAAAAAGAAGCTAAATTTGAAGATGAAACCCTCAGTCTTTGGGCAAAAGATAAGATGTTAGAAGAGATAAAAAGCGACATAAAAGCCCTGAACGTTACGCCTTTTGATAACTGGGTCAGTGAGAGAAGTCTTTATAAATACTGGGATGAGGTTAGAGAGATTTTAGAAAAAAACGGGGCTTTATATGAAAAAGACGGAAAAATATGGCTGAAATCCAGTGAATTTAAAGATGAAAAAGACAGAGTCGTAGTAAGGGAAGACGGAAGACCTACTTATTTGGCGGGCGATATTATTTATCACTGGGATAAATTCAAAAGAGGGTACGACAGATATATAAACATCTGGGGAGCGGACCATCACGGATATATTGCAAGGGTAAAGGCCGCTATTAAATTTCTGGGATTTGACCCTGAAAAATTGGAAATTTTGCTATCTCAGATGGTAAAACTTTTAAAAGGCGGCGAACCTTATAAAATGAGCAAAAGGGCCGGTAATTTTATCTTGGTAAGAGACGTTGTGGAAGATGTCGGGGCGGATGCGTTAAGATTTGTATTTTTAACTAAAAAAGCAGACACACATCTTGAATTTGACGTGGACGATTTAAACAGACAAGACGCGAGTAATCCTAGCTACTACGTAAACTACGCACATGCAAGAATCAGAAGTATTTTCAGAAACAAGGGAATCGATTACGAGGATATAAAAAATGTGGAGCTTAAAGGTTTAACTCAGGATGAAAAAGATTTGCTTTTCTTAAGCTTACAGCTTCCTTATGTTTTGGAAGATGCTTTTAGTTCAAGAGAACCTCACAGACTGACAAATTATCTTATCGATTTGGCAAGTGAATTTCATAAGTTTTACAATAAAAATAAGGTTATAGGAAGTGAGAGGGAAAATGAGAGACTAAAAATCTTAGCGGTCGTAGGAAGTATTATAAAACTGGGTCTCAGTCTTCTTGGAATTAAGGCAAAAGAGAGAATGTAGGAAGTGAAAAATTAAAAGTGAAAAATGAAAAGTTAAAATTAATTTTAAAAGAGTTTTTTAAAGAAGCCGAAGGGATTTGGCTTTTCGGTTCTTATGCGGACGGTTCTTTTACTGAAAACAGCGATATAGATATAGCGGTATTGTTTAAGGAAAAAAAATCTCCTTTAGAGGTATTTAAATTAAAAGAAAATTTAGAATATTTTTTAAAAAAGGATGTGGATTTAATAGATATTCAAAATGTAAATACCGTTTTTCAATTTAAAATAGTAACTACCGGAAAAAAAATTATTTCTTCAAAAGCGGCGAATGAATTTGAAAACAGGATATGGTGGAATTATTTAACTCTTCAAGATGACAGGGAAATTTTACTGAAGGATAAAGTTTGGACGAAATTATAATTAATAAAAGTGATTCTATAAAAAGATGTATCAGAAGAATAGAAGAGGATTTTGATGAAGAGTTTGAAAATAATTTTACAAAACAAGATGCGGTTATTTTGAATATTCAAAGAGCAATTCAGCAGGCTATTGATTTGGGTACTTATATAATTAAACAAACCAAATTGGAAATTCCTAAATCAAGTAGGGAAGTTTTTGAAATATTGGAAAAAAATAAAATCATTTCAAAAGATTTAAGTAAAAATCTTCAAAAAATGGTTGGGTTTAGAAATTTGGCGGTTCATGAATATGATAAACTTGATTTAAGTATTGTGGAATATATTGTTAGGGAAAGAATTTGGGATTTAATAGAGTTTATAAAGGAAATAAATGAAATCAAAAGCCTTGATTAGCGAATGTATGCTAGGACGCCCCTGCAGGTATGACGGGAAATCAAAACCTCTTCCAAAAGAGATAATTGAAAAACTGAAAAAAAAGTATGAACTTATTCCTTTTTGTCCGGAAGCTTTTTCTCTTCCAACCCCCCGACCTCCCGCAAGGTTTATTGGAGACAGGATTATTGACATAAACGGAGTGGACAAAACGGATGCGTTTTTAAAAGGTGCAAAAGAAGCTCTTAGAATCTGCAAAGAAAACAATATAAAAATATTTATCGGAAAAGAAAAATCCCCAAGCTGCGGGGTTAAAAAAACCAGCGCTTATATTAACGGGTGTGAATGTAAATGCGATGCCCCGGGTCTTACAAGTAAGCTGTTAAAAGAAGAGGGGATTGAGCTTATCAGTGAGTGGGATTTGTAGAGTCATTTTTTAAATCATTAAAAGCTAAAAAAATCAAACTTCCCAGGATGGTTAATATGCCTATAATAAATAATAAAAATTCCATTATTTTTCCTTTTTTAGTTTTTCTAAAAGTTTTTGTCTTTTATCTTCTTCTTTTTTGATTAAGTATGTTATTAAAATAATGAGTATCACTCCGGATATAAAAAGGATATATGTTAAATGATTTAGAACAAGTTTTTTTTGAGAAAGACCAAATAACATCGCAGCTAAGCCACTGAGAAGAGCTATTAATAAGTTTCTCCAAAATCTAATTTTTTCAATTATTGCATCAATTTCTTTAATTAAGAAATCTTTTTTACTCATCCTCTTAATCTTGCTTTTATCTCATTTAAAAATTTATCCATCTGATATTTTGCCCTGTATTCTTCACTCATTAAATGAATTAAAATATCCCCAAGGTCGATAACGGTCCAGTCGTCGCTTTCGTCAACGCCTAAAAACTCTTCTCCCATAGGTTTTAGTGTTTTTTTGAGATGGTCAAGCAGGGCTTTTGCGTGTTTATCCGCCATAGTTGTAGCTACTATTACATGGTCTACAAAATAATCCGTATTTCTTAAGTCGTAATCTATAATATCAAGAGCTTTTTTTTCATCAAGTAACTCTTTTATTGTTGCAATTCTGT
>JAMOSR010000002.1 GCA_027062985.1 Nautiliaceae bacterium | reverse complement strand
AGGAGGAATAATGTTTGGTAATCTTGATTTAAACGAAATGATGCAAAAGCTTCAGGAGCAGATACAAGAATCCGACAATAAAACTTATACCGCAAAAAGCGGGGGAGGTCTTGTTGAGGCTACGGTTAACGGAAAATTTGAAGTTGTCGATATAAAAATAGACGATTCTTTACTTGAAGATAAGGAATCTTTACAGATTCTTTTAATGAGCGCGATAAATGACGCTATAAAAATGGCTGTAGAGGATAAAAAAGCCCAGGCTATGAATATGTTTGGAGGGTTTAATCTGAAACAATGAAAAAATTTCTTGTTTTTCTCCCTTTACTTTTATTTTCTTTAAATATAGATTTTTCTCCCTGTTATAAAAAATATTCTTTTATAAAAAACTTTATACCTGTTTCTTCTTCTAGAAGCGTTACGTTTAAAAAACCTTTAAAATATATATATTATGATGAGTTTAGCGGTATGTATGTGGTAAGCTCCCGTAATAAAACTTATATTCATTTTTATAATACTCCGAAAATAGGCTGGTTTATGGCTGCTTTAAATTATGAGTCGGCTTATGGGGGTACATATGCCAGGGATATGGAATTTCTCAATCCTGCTTTATTAAGCGTTAACGTACCTCCTAATACCGTAATAAGTGATATATTCTGCAGAGCTTACGGTCTTGGTAACGGAGGGGTTATAAGGGGTGATTATGTAAAACATTTTGTAAAATACGGTTATTGGGGAGATATAGGGATAGACGCGGATAAAAATATGAATGTTTTATATATTGACCCTTTTTATGTAGATAAAATCGTTCCGGGAGATAAAATCACTGAGATTAACGGAAAAAAAGCCGGTGTAGAACTTTTTAATAAAACCGTGATTTTAGGGCTTCTTAATGATAAAGTGTGTCTTAAAACCGCAAACGGTAAAAAAGAGTGTTTAAAGATAAGAAAAAAAGTTTATGAATTTACTCCTCTTGAACATTTCGGTATAAAAGTGGATAAACATTTAAACGTTGTAAAACTTTCAAAAGAGATAGAAAATAAAATTTTTTTAAAGCCTCCCGCAAAGATTATAGCCGTTAACGGTAAAAAGATTAAAAGTTTTGCCGAACTTAAAAAGATACTTTCTTTTGACAAAAATGTTACAATTACGCTAGAAAAAAACGGAATAAGAATCAGTCTGCCTTTAAGGAAATAAATGGAAGAGTTTATAAAAAAGAATTTAATAAAAGCAAAAAGTTTTCATCCTTTTTTTGAGAAAGCTTTAAATGAAATGTTGCTAGCCGGCGGTAAAAGATTTAGGCCTAATCTTTTATTAAGCGTGGTAAAAGCTTATAATCCGTTAATGGTGGAAAATGCCAAATACGCGGCTTTTGCGCTGGAGCTTATCCATACCTACTCTTTAATCCATGACGACCTGCCCGCTATGGACAATGCCTCTCTTAGACGGGGGCATCCGACACTTCATACGACCTATGACGAGACCACTGCTATTTTAGTCGGGGACGCTTTAAATACCTATGCTTTTGAAGTGTTAAGCAGTGCGCCTATGCATAATGACGTAAAAGTGGAGCTTATAAAAATATTAAGTAAAAACGCAGGACCAAGTGGAATGGTGCTTGGACAGGCGATTGATTGTTATTTTGAAAATAAAAAACTCACTATTGAAGAGCTTAAATTCCTGCATATGAATAAAACCGGAAAACTGATTGCCGCTTCGCTTGAAATGGGAGCGGTGATAGTAAATAAGACTGATTTAGCAAGAAAACTATATGATTTTGGACTTAAACTTGGTCTTTTGTTTCAAATTCAAGACGATTTGCTGGATTTGCTTGATGAAAACGAAACGGGAAAAACCACAGGAGTGGATGATGGTAAAAATACTTTTGTTACACTTCTTGGAGAAAAAGAAGCAAGGCAAAAGGCCGACAGGCTTGCTAAAGAGCTTGAAGATGAACTTGAAAGTTTTGATGAAAATTTAAAAAACGAACTAAAAAAACTGCTTGATAACTATTTATTTAGGCATAAAAAATGAGTATAAAAAAAGAAATTTTAAAATATATAAAGGAAAACAAAGAGAGATTTTATAAAGAATACGGAATTAAAGAGATTTATCTTTTTGGAAGTGTAGCAAGAGGTGAAGATAACGAAAAAAGTGATATTGATTTAATGGTAGAGTTTGATAAAAATAAAAATGTTACTATTTTTGAATTAATGATGTTTGAAGAAGAGTTAAAAAAGAAATTTAAAAAAAATGTAGATGTGGCAACAAAAGAGATGATAAAACCTATTGTTTTTAATTATGTAAAAAAAGATTTATTAAATGTATAAAAGAGATAAAGGACTTTATTTACGTGATATAATTGAGAGTATAAATGCTATTTTTGATTATGTTTACGGTTATGAATTGGAAGATTTTAAAAATGACAGAAAAACGTATCAAGCTGTTATAAAAGAATTTGAGATAATAGGTGAAGCGACAAAAAATGTATATGATTTTTTAAAAGAAAAATATCCTGATTATCCTTGGAGATTAATAGTAGATTTTAGAAATAAACTGACTCATGAGTATTTTGGAGTAGATTTTGTATTAATTTGGAATACGATTTTTTTAAAATTACCTGAATTAAAAAAAATTATAGAAAAACTAACAAAGGAGTTATAATGGATTTGGAAATGAAAAAGAAAATGGCCGATACGATAAGATTTTTGGCGGCCGATATGGTGGAGAAGGCTAAATCAGGGCATCCGGGAGCCGCTCTTGGGCTTGCTGATATTATGGTGGAATTAAGTGATGTAATAAGGCTTACCCCCCACAATCCTGATTTTATAAACAGAGACAGAATAGTATTTTCAGGAGGACATGCTACTCCTTTAATATATTCTATGCTTTATTTATGGGGATATGAT
>JAMOSR010000001.1 GCA_027062985.1 Nautiliaceae bacterium | reverse complement strand
ATTTCCATCGTCGTAGCCGTGCTTATGGGCGTAGGCGTAGGATATTGGATGAAAAAAACATTCAATCAGGAATGGCTGCTTTGGCTTGGGGTATTCTGGGGTGTTGCCGCCGCTGTTATGAATATTAGAATTGAGTATAACAAACTCAAAAAAGAACTGGACAAAACGGCAAAAGACCCAAAATACAAAAACTATAAAATAAACAAAAAAGATGATGACGACATTTTAGAAGAGTTTGAAAAATAATCACATACCCCTTGCCGCTTTTGCCAAATCCCACATAGGCATAAAAACCCCAAGCGCCAATATCAAAACGATAAAACCGACCATCAAAAGCATAAAAGGCTCTATATAGGCGTTTAAGTTTTTAATCATAAAATCAAGTTTATCCTTATAATAAAAAGAGACCTGTGACATCATTTCATTAAGCTCTCCCGAATTTTCACCGGCGCTTATTATTTTAAGAGAAGCGGAATCAAAAAAAGAAACCCTTTTTAAAGAACCGTAAAAACCTTTTCCTCTTTTTATATCCTCTATAACTTTTTCCGCTTTTAAAACTAAAAATTCGTTATTTAAAGAATTTTTTGCAAGAGTCAAAGATTCTATTAAAGAAATTCCCGAATTCATTAAAACGCTTATAACAAAAGCCATTTTATAATATTGGGAAAATAAAACCATTTTACCGATAAAAGGGATTTTTAATATAAATTTATCGACTTTTAACTTAAAAACTTTATCCTTTGCATATAAAAAGAAAAACAAAAAAGAAAGCGCCACAACAACAAATAAAATCAACGCTCCGTAATTTAAGACTATGTTTTTTATATTTAAAAGAAGTATAGTAAAAAAAGGCAAATTTGCATGTAATTTTTCAAATACTTTTTCAAATTTCGGCAATACCATAACAACAAGCACGTTAAAAGAAACAATCACAGACATAAACACTATCAAAGGATATCTTATTGAATTTAAAACCTCTTTTTTATTTTTAAAAAAATTTTCGTAAATTCTGACAAGTGTTTCAAAAGAAAAAGCCAAATCACCGGTTTTTTCGCCTACCTTTATAACAACAGGCGCCATATATCCCAAAACATAAGCGTATTTTTCAAAAACCAGGCTAATATTACGACCTCTCTCCAAAGAATAAAGACACTCTTTAAACATATCCCTCACAAGTCTGTTTTTAACGTCCACTTCCTCAAAGGCCTCTTTTAATGAAAGCCCCGCTTTTAGCAAAACACCTACCCTTCTAAAAGAAGAAATTAAAACGGGATAATCCAGTTTATAAAAAGGTTTTAAACTAAGCTTAAAAGAGAATTTTTTTTTAGCTTTTTCTATTTTTAAAATTATTTTGTCATTATCGTATCTAAATTTCTCTATAGCTTCTTTTTCATTTTCAGCTTCCAAAGTTACAGACTTTTTACCTCCGTCCCAGTAAAAAAGCCGGTAAACATTCATATATTAACCACTTTTATAAGTTCTTCAAGAGTTGTTTTTCCCTCAAAAACCTTAACAAGTCCGTCCTCAAATATAGATTTAAAATTTATTTTTTTCAAATATGTTTTAATATCGGCCCTGTTGCCTTTTATAATAAGTTTTTCCATATTCTCATCATTTAAAAAAATTTCCCCTATAACCTCTCTTTTATAAAACCCGCTCATATCGCATTTAATACAACCCCTGCTTTTATAAAACCGGGTATCAGAAGTAATTTTATCGGAAATAAGTTCAAGATAATTCTCTTTTGGCAAATATCTCTCCTTACAAAAAGGACAGTTTATTCTTATCAGCCTCTGGGACTGCACCCCTGCCAAAACGGCGGAGAGCATAAAGGGTTCTATTCCAAGATTTACCATCCGGTCTATAGCCCCTAAAGCATCGTTGGCGTGAATGGTAGAAAGCACAAGATGTCCGCTGAAAGCAGCCTTTAAAGCGATTTGCAGCGTCTTTAAATCCCTTATTTCCCCTATCATAATAATATCGGGGTCCTGTCTTAAAATATTTTTTAAAATATCCGCAAAGCCGAGTCCTATTTTTTCGTTTACCTGCACCTGCTGAACGTTTTCCAGTTTATATTCGACAGGGTCCTCCACAGTGATTATTTTATTTTCTATTTGGCAAAGCTCCTTTAAACACGCATATAAAGTGGTCGATTTTCCGCTTCCTGTAGGCCCACTTGACAAAAAAAGACCATAGCTTTTATTTAAAATCTTTTTTACCCCATAAAGCAGCTCTTTGCTAAAACCTATTTTTGAAAGTTTTGTTGAAACGTCTGTTTTATTCAAAATTCTTATAACCACGCTCTCACCCCAGATAGTCGGAAGGGATGAGACTCTTAAATCATATTCTCTTTTTTCTATTTTTATGCTAAAAGAACCGTCCTGCGGTCTTCTTTTTTCACTGACATTCATAGAGGCGGAAAGTTTTATCCTTGAAACAAGAGATTCAAACACACTCATATCAAACGATACAAACTCATAAAGGCTCCCTAGCAGTCTGAATTTTATTTTAGCTTTTGTTTCAAACGCTTCAAAATGTATATCGCTTGCTTTTTTCTCTACCGCTCTTTTTAAAATCAACTCCAAAAGTTTCAATACAAAATTGGATTTTTCGGTTTTATAACTCTCACTTTCAATCTTTACTTTTGATATAAGCTCTTTTAATTCCTCTTCTAAAAAAAGATATTTTATAATTTCATCCAGTTTGTCCGGAAGGATTTTTACCAGTTCAAATTCACATCCCGGAAAATATTCTCTGAAATAAACGTAAATATTACTGTTTTCGTATGTAGTGGCCAGTGTAATCTTATTGTTTTCCCTCTTTATCGGTACAGCCCTGCTTTTTGAAAAAACTTTTACCGGAATAGAAGGAGAGACAAGAACGGACGAAACTTCAATTTCATTTTGAATCAAAAAAAGCCTTTTTTAAGATTATATCATTTATTTTGATATAATTTCAACAAAAAGGAGAATTAATGCCAACATTACCAATTTATTACGATAAAGACTGTGACATCAATATCATTAAAAACAAAAAAGTAGCTATGATAGGATTTGGAAGCCAAGGACACGCTCACGCTCTAAATCTAAGAGACAGCGGAGTTGATGTGGTGGTAGGACTCAGACCGGGCAGCAAATCATGGACAAAAGCGGAAAAACAAGGCTTTAAAGTGCTTCCTGTAGCAGAAGCGGTTAAAGACGCAGATGTCGTTATGATTTTGCTTCCTGATGAAATTCAACCGGAAGTTTATTATAAGGAAATAGAGCCTAATTTAAAAGAAGGTGCCACTATAGCGTTTGGACATGGATTTAACATCCATTATAAGTTAATCAAACCTAGAAAAGATTTAAACGTAATTATGGTAGCTCCAAAAGCACCTGGACATACAGTAAGAAGCGAATTTGTAAAAGGCGGAGGAATTCCTGATTTAATCGCGGTATATCAAGGTGGAGAAGAAGCTAAAAAACTGGCACTATCTTACGCAAGTGCAATTGGTGGAGGAAGAACTGGAATTATCGAAACTACTTTTAAAGACGAAACCGAAACGGACCTGTTTGGAGAACAAGCGGTATTATGCGGAGGGGTTACTTCTTTAATTAAAGCGGGATTTGATACTTTAACAGAAGCCGGATACGCTCCTGAAATGGCATACTTTGAATGTCTGCACGAATTAAAGTTAATTGTAGATTTATTATACGAAGGCGGTATGGCTAACATGAGATATTCAATCTCAAATACAGCTGAGTACGGAGATTATGTAAGCGGTCCTAGAGTAATCGGAGAAGAATCAAGAAAAGCGATGAAAGAAATTCTAAAAGAAATTCAAAACGGAAAATTTGCAAAAGACTTTATCTTAGAAAGAAAAGCGGGATATGTAAGAATGAATGCCGAAAGACAGCTTACAGAAGACAGTCTTTTAGAACAAACAGGAAAAGAACTTAGAAAAATGATGCCTTGGATTACTAAAAACAAAATTGTTAATCCGGAAGAAAATTAAAGTTTTTTCCTTCTCTTCCGATTTGGAAAATAAAAAGGAGAAATAATGAAAAAATTTTTAATCGGTCTTTCAATAGCCGCAAGTATGGGATTTGCTGCAAATCCTTCCATATCAAATGATAAACTTGGCGATTTTTTAATAGCTCCGGTATATCTGGCTCAACCTAATATCTGTACAAAAATAACCGTATTTAACACTAATACTACCCACTCTGTTTTGGCAAAAGTCGCTTTAAGAGAACAGATAGCTTCAAATGAAGTGGATTTTCCTATATTCTTAAGTCCGGGAGACGTATGGAGCGGGACAGTATGTAAAAGAGGAAATGAAGTGGTTTTAACCTCAAAAGACGACTCAAACCATCCTAAAATTTCGGCTCTTTTAGCAAAAGGAAAAAGTATAACAGCCCAAAGCATTAAAGCGGGACACAAAAACGTAGATTTTACAACGGGATATGTAGAAGTTTATCCTATAGCGGAATTTGACGAAGGTAAAGAAAAAAAAGTTGACAAAAGTGTTTTGGTTAAAAGATGGGATATGCTTATTAAAGGAAAATGCCCTTCAAATATAGTAAAAACAGGAGTTGACGGATATAGTCTTAGCGGAAACATAGCTTATGAAACAGCCAAAAGAGCAACGGTTATTTTACCTATGATAGCGTTTAAAGGAGCTCATGACAAAGTCTTAAGAGGAAGCGCTATTGCATACGGAAACGACACGGGACCTGATATTCTTCTTGGGACTAAGAAAAAATACCAAATTTTAAAACTTCTTCAACACAGCAAAGCTATGTTTACATACACAAATTACGGTAAAAATCAATATGTGGTATTTACATATCCTTTCGGATACGCAAAAAACCAGATAAGAAAATATAAAGTATCGGTAAGGGATATGAGTGAAAACAAAGACGCCAAAAAACAAGAAGTCGTAATTTTCTCTCCTACTCCAAAAATCAAACCTAAAAACAATTTTATGAAAAATGAAGTAGCCGTCCTTTCCGTAGCTGATATTATTTCAAAAACATCAAACCCTTCTATGTTTAAAGAGGGGCAAATTCAAATAGAAGATATTACAAATGTAACGGATGTTCAACTTGGAGCCGGTAAAAACGCATCTTTTATAGCAACTTATATTACGTTTGATAAAGAAAACAACAAACCTTACGTATTCAATGCAAGTTATATCCCTACTAAGTAAGCTTCTCTTTCTTTTTCCCCTTATTTTATGGGGATTTGACAAACTTTACGATTTAAACGAAAACGATTTTGAAATAATCCGGACAAAAAACAGTTATAAACTGATTTTAAAAGACCAAAAATATATCAACTATAAAGAAAGTTCGGGATTTAAATTTTTCCTGCCTTATTTTACAAAAGAATTTAATCTAAAAATCCTAAGATACAATTCAATAGGATATATAAACGGACTTATTTCCATGGACCGGTCTTTTTCGAAAGTTTTAAACATTTCACCGTCTGAACTTAAATATTATCTAACAGACTATTCTCAAAAAGACCAAAAAGAGCTGGACTATCTTTTAAAAGGCTATTCAATTCCTTATAAAATGCAAACGTCTCTTTCCATTGAAGCTTATAATATCCCGCGTAAAGTATATACCAAACTCAATAAATTTATCTATTTTAAAAAAATCCCCTTAAAAGAAAACAAACTTCAATATATTTTATACTCTTTTTATATAGTTTTGGATAAAAAACCTTTGGATAAATATATAAAAACAAATTATCCCTCCTCAAAAGATTATATTAAAACATTTTTAAAAAACATTGGGAAAATCAACCTTTCGGCTCAAAAAAAGAAAAAATCTTTAAAAAAAACTCAAAAAAAACAGGCAAAAAAAAAGAAAACACCACCTTTTAGACTTGTTCTTAACAGAATTCATATTATGAAAGAATACGGATACCAATACACCCCTATAAAAGCTGATTTAAAAGGAATTGAGAAATTCAAAAAAGACATAATATCAAAACTTGAAAAAACAAAAGAAAAATTAGAAACGCTTAACCAGACTATCTTAATAAAACCTCAGGATGAAATAGAAAACATAACCGAATATATAGATGAACTAACAGACGATATAAATTACGCCTCTTTAAAATTAGAACTTGAAAAATGCACTTTTAACCCGGAAAAGATAAAAAAAGAGTGCTTTAAAAATCCTCAATATTTTCAAAATTACATCTATTTTTCCATAAAAAAAGACACCCTGCCCCAAAACGAAACCATACTTGCTTACGGAGATTACAAAACCTTTAACGACGTAGGAAAATATTTTTATGAAAAAGGAGATTTACAAAAAGCCGAAATCTATTTAAAAAAAGCCTATATTCTAGCCCCTGAAAAAACAATCCCGGCACACAATTTAAGCGTATTATATGCCACCAGGTCTGATATATACGATTCTAAAAAAATCATAAAATATCTAAAAGAGTCAAATCTGAGTGTAGATTATTATAATCTCGGAGTATATTATTATTTAGGTTTAGGGGTAAAAGAGAGCGATAAAAAAGCAAGAGAATATTTTGAAAAAGCTCAGGAAATCCCCTATGCTAAATACAATCTAAATATTATGAAAAAATACAAAATCGGCATAAAATGATATAATTTCATAAAAAAGGACATATCTTGGCAGAAGTTATTACAGTCACCAGCGGAAAAGGGGGGGTAGGAAAATCCACCACTACCGCAAATATAGCAACCGCCCTGGCAATGCTTGGGAAAAAAACGGTTGCTGTAGATTTCGATATAGGTCTTAGGAACCTTGATATGATATTAGGGCTGGAAAACCGTATTGTATATGACGTGGTAGACGTTATGGAAAACAGATGTAACTTAGCCCAGGCCGTTATCAAGGATAAAAGAACGGCCAACCTTCATTTTTTACCTGCAAGCCAGACAAAAGACAAAACGGTACTTGAGAAAGAAAAAGTAGAAAAACTTATTAATGATTTAAAAAAAGAATTTGATTATATTTTAATCGATTCTCCGGCCGGAATAGAAAGCGGATTTGAACATGCGATTTATCTGGCGGATAGAGCCTTGATAGTCACAACTCCCGAAATAAGCTCTGTAAGAGACGCAGACAGGGTTATAGGAATAATCGATGCAAAAAGTAAAAAAGCGGCCCTTGGAGAAGAAGTTCAAAAACATATTATTATAAACAGAATAAAGCCTGAGCTGGTGGAAAAAGGCGAAATGCTCTCAACTGAAGACGTACTTCATATTTTAGCACTCCCTTTAATAGGAATAGTTCCTGATGATGAAGAAATAGTAAAATCAACAAACTTAGGAGAGCCTATAGTATTAAATGAAAAATCGCTTGTTGGAGAGGCCTTTAGAAGAATAGCCAGAAGAATTAACGGAGAAGAAGTGGAATTTTTGGATTTAAAATCAAAAAAAGGATTTTTCGAAAAACTTAAAGGACTTTTCACATGAGCTTTTTTGATATTTTTAAAAAAAAGAAATCCAAAGATGTTGCAAAAGACAGACTTATGATGATGCTAGCCTACGAAAGAGCTTCAACAAAAATAGACAATCTTGAAGAAATGAAAAAAGAACTTATAGGAGTAGTAAAAAAATATTTAAAAGTCAAAGATATAGAAATTAAAAGCTCATCCAACCAGGATATAGAAACTTTAGAAGTGGAAATTATCTTAGAAAAATGAAAAAAAGAAAAATCAAACACAAAAAAAGCTCAAACTCCCTTAAATATCTGGTATTTTTTCTTATTATAGCAGTATTTTCATTAAGCGGAGTACTTATTTATCTTATAATAGAAAAGCAGAATAAAGAACAGATTCTAAAACAGCAGTTAACTCAAAAAGAACAGGCCCTAAAAATACTCCGACAAAAAGTTTCATCACTTGAAAAAAACCTAAAAAAAGAACACACAGAAGAAAAATATCAACATGAATATTCAGAAATTCAAGATTATGAAAGTGCTTCTAAACTGGTGCTTCCCGTATTATCAAAACCAGAAAAAAAAATAATTACCATAACCCCTAAACACGAAAAACCAAAACTAGTGATAATAATAGACGATATGTCTTACCGGTATCAGGTCAAACTTTTAAAAGAAATTCCTTTTAAAATAACGCCTTCTTTTTTCCCACCGACAAAAAGCCACCCAAATACAGCAATATACGCAAACCGTTTTACACATTATATGGTCCATCTCCCAATGGAAGCTCTTAATTATTCAAGACCGGAACCTAACACCCTGAATGTTGGAGATTCATACGCAAAAATAGAAAACAGAATTAAAGAAATAAAAAAAATATTTCCAAACGCAAAATTCATAAATAATCATACAGGAAGTAAATTTACCGGAGATTACCAATCTATGTATTTTCTTTTTAAAGCTTTAAAAGCCCATAATCTTGGATTTGTCGATTCAAGAACAACTCCTAAATCCAAAGCTGCGGAAGTTGAAAAAAGAATAAAAATACCCATGTTTTCCAGAAACATATTTTTGGATAACAAAGAAGAACCTTCTTACATAAGAAACCAGCTTAAAAAAGCCGTTAAAATAGCAAAAAAATACGGTTACGCAATAGCTATCGGACACCCTCACAAAATAACGCTTACAACGCTTAAAAACTCAAAAGACCTGTTATCTCAGGTAGAAGTGGTATATATAGATGAACTTAAAAATTGAAACAGAAGGTTTTAGCCTTTATTATAAAGGAAAAAAAGAACTTTTACAAAAACCTAAAATAGCAATTATAGGAAGCAGAAAAGCATCCAAATATTCAAAAGAAATCACCTATATCCTGGCAAAAAGATTATCAAAAAAATTTGTAATAATCAGCGGAGGAGCACTGGGCATAGACACTGAAGCCCATAAAGGCTCTTTTCCAAATACCATCCTGGTATCCCCCTCCTCACTTGAGAAAATATATCCAAAATCAAACGAAACGCTGATAAAATCCATATATAAAGAAGCTTTAGCAATAAGCGAATACGAAAAAGACTTTTCTCCAAAAAAATATACCTTTATTCAAAGAAACAGAATTATTGTCTCTTTATCAGATATGGTTATAATTCCCGAAGCCGAAATAAAAAGCGGAAGTATGAGAAGTTTTGAATGGGCGGAAAAATTTGGCAAAAAAGTATATGTAATTCCCCAAAGACTCGGTGAAAGCGGAGGTACAAGATATCTGGCAAAAACCAACAAAGCACAGGTTATTTGGGATATGGAAGAATTTTTAAATTCACTAGACATCAATAAAAAAACACAGTATTTAAGTTTAAACGAAGCCTTAAAAAAATACGGCAATATACTTTACGAAATGGAGCTTGAAGGAAAAGTGGAGATAAAAAATGGAAAAGTCTATTTTAACTGATACATTAAAACACCCTTTTAAACCTATAATAGACAACAAAAGTAATATTTTAATATTAGGAACGTTTCCTTCCATAAAATCTTTTGAAAACAGTTTTTACTATTCCCATCCGAAAAACCAGTTTTGGGATATTTTAGCTACTGTTTTTAACGATAAAAAACCTTCATCCAATCAGGAAAAAATAGAATTCTTAAAAAAACATAAAATAGCTTTATGGGATACTGTTTGCGAATGCAAAAGAAAAAAAGGAAACTCCAGAGACGATAACCTAGAAATAATAAAACCTTGCGACATAGAAAAATTATTAAAAAAATACCCCAACATCAAAAAAATTGCCGTTACTTCCAGAATTGCCGAAAAAGTTATCAAAAAGCATTTTAAAAACTCTCCATTTTCTATTCTCAATTCTCCATTATATTTACCAAGCCCAAGCCCTCTAAATGCCAGACAAACATTACAACAAAAGGCGGAAATATGGAAAAAATTATTGCTATCGACGTAGGATTAAAAAGAATAGGAGTGGCTTATACGCCAAATAAATCCGTTGTAATACCTTTAAACGCCATTATAAGAAAAAACAGAAACCAGGCTGCTGAAGAAGTCGCACAAGTTCTTAAAGAATATAAAGCAGATATATTAGTTGTAGGAATACCCAAAACAAATGAAGAAATGAGCAAAAGAATTAAACATTTTGTAAATTTAATAAATTTTGAAGGGAAAATAGTGTTTGAAGACGAAAGTTTTACAAGCGCTATTGTGGAAGAAGAAATCAAAGGAAAGATAAAACATAAAAGAGACGGCAGAATAGATTCATTAGCCGCTAAAAAAATACTTGAAAGTTATTTAAAAAGATTGTCTTAGTTTTAACCTTTTATAAAATTTCTTTATAAATTCGCTTTTAGAAGCTAAGAAACCTGTAATATTATCGACTTCTGTTTTTTCCCCTTTTTCAAAATCTATCTGCATACTCATTTTGCTTTCATAAGGAATATTTAAAGCCTGTTTTATCACCTTTTCTTTTTCTTCTTTTAAGTCCGCTCCATAAAATTTTGCAATTTTGATAACCTCATCTAAAAATTTTTCAACCTCTTCCCTTTTATGCTCCATAATCCAACCTGTAGGCTTCTTATAAAAACTTTGCAACGTGGCAAACGTGGATATAAAAAGATATTTTTTCCAGATGTCTTTATCAATTTCTTTTGAAAACTTAACTCTCAAATCTTTACACGGTTTAAAAAGGTTTTTTAAAACTTCATCATCTTCAAGACACAAATAAAAAAGAGAGGTCTTTTTATGTATAACGTTTATATCCGCTTTATTCGAAAGGATATAAATACAAGCCTTAATAAATTTAGCGTTAATATTTTTAAATTTTTCAAAATGGCCTATTCCGTTTAAAACGGGAACTATCCTGGTATGAATATTATAATGGCCTTTTATTTCTTCCAATACTTTATCAAGATGATACGCTTTAGTTGTAATAAAAATTACATCATAAACACCCTTTATTCCAACATTTGGAAAAACAGTATCCTCTTTATCAACATCTATTACTTTAAGACCGTTTTTTCGTATCATTTCATTTGTTTTAGAAGTCGCAAATACATCTATATTATACCCGCATTTAATAAGTTTATAAGCCAGATATCCGCCTACCCCGCCTACTCCGACAATCAATATTTTCATTTTTTCTTCCTTATTTTATCTCCTATAATTACCCCTATAGTTATTCCTAAAAACAATAACACTAAAAAAATTTCACCCACTATATCTTTAAACTCTATCATCTCTCAAGGACTACCCCGCATTCCATATGATTTGTATAAGGAAACTGGTCAAAAAAAGCAAACGCTTTTATTTTTCTGTTTTTTGCCAGGGTTTCCAAATCTCTTTTTAAAGTTTCGGGATTACATGAAATATAAATAATATTGTCAAATTCGTTTACAAATTCTCTTGATTTACTATCAAGTCCCGCCCTTGGAGGGTCTATAAGAACATTTTTTAAATCATAAGAAGCTAAAAGAGGTGAATTTTCTTTTTTTAACTGCGAAAACTCAGCGGCACTCATAGCCAAAAAAGTAATATTGTTTCTGTCATTAATATCGGCGTTATATGTAGCCGCTTCAATAGATTCTTTATTTATTTCGGTGGCTATTACTTTATTGAAATTTTCACTAAGAGGTATTGTAAAATTTCCGTTCCCGCAATACAGCTCAACCAAATCCCCTCTTAAATGCTTTGAATTTTTAAGGGCCCATTCAATCATCTTTTGGTTCATTTCTCTGTTAGGCTGTGAAAAAGTATTTTCTATTATCTTATATTTATAAGTTTTTCCGTTTATATTTAATTCTTCTATAAGATAATTTTTATCAAAAACTAACTTTCTTCCCTTTTTCCTTACAATAAAATCCACATCTTGAAACTTGTCTTTTAATTTTTTAATATCTTCGGCAATGCTTTCATCCACCTTTTTATGGTAAATAAGCGTAACGATAAGCTCGCCCTTTGAATTGCTTAAAAAATCAATTTCATAAAGCTTAAATCTTAAATTTTCGTTTTTTTCTATCTCCTTTAAAAGAGGGGTCATAATCTCATATATAGCTTTATCAACTATTTTACACTCTTCAATAGGAATAACCCCTCGTCCTTCTTCTTTTCTTTTTCTCATAGCATAAAAGCTTTTATCGCCTTCATGCCAAATCCTAAACTCCGCACGAGCTCTAAAATGTTCGTCACTGCCGTAAACAACTTCGATTTCAGGAATATCAAAACCGCCAAACATCTCTTTTAAACGTTCTTTTTTTATCTCAAGCTGTTTTTTATAAGGTATTTCCCATAAAACACAGCTTCCGCATTTTCCAAAACTACTGCAAATCATATTTCTCCTTTAAACTATTTAAAACTCCGCACAAGTCCTAAAATAATCAGATTCCACCCGTCAACCAGTACAAACACCAATATTTTAAAAGGTAATGATATCATAACGGGAGGCAGCATCATCATACCTAAACTCATAAGAATAGAACTGACCACCATATCTATAACCAAAAAAGGCAAAAACAACAAAAAACCTATTTCAAAAGCCGTTTTCAGCTCACTTATCATAAAAGCAGGCACCAAAATGCTAAGAGGCACATCGTCTATTGTTTTTGGATTTGGCAGCTTTCTTATTCTAAAAAAAAGAGCCAAATCTTTTTCGCGGGTATTTTTTAACATAAACTTTTTAAAAGGTTTAACGGCTCTATTAAAAGCCTCTTCATATCCTATTTTTTCTTCCATATAAGGCTTTATTCCGTTATCATACGCCTGCTTTGCATAAGGCTCCATAATAAAAAAGGTAAGAACCAAAGCCAAAGAAACCAAAAGCGTCGTAGGAGGAGACTGAGGAGTTCCCATAGCCTGCCTTAAAAAACCAAAAACCACCAACAGCCTTACAAAAGAGGTCATAACAAGAACGATACTCGGAGCCAACACCAAAAAAGTCATTAAAACAGCTACATTTAAAGCCGTTACAAGCTGTTTCGGATTTTCCGGCGCGCTTAAAGAGAGATTAACGGTAGGTATTTGAGGGGCCGCCGCAAAAACTACAAACGGCAGCAAAAGAACTAAAACTTTTTTCATTTTCCTGTTTTATCCAAAACGGATTTTTGTATTTTTTCCTGATTTTTCTTTGCAAAAAACCATATCTCAACCCTTCTGTTTTTTGCTCTTCCCTCAGGCGTTGCATTGGAAGCCACAGGATGATACTCCCCGTATGCGGCAGCACTTAGCTGTTTCGGATTTACCCCGTCTTTTATTAAAATCTTAAGCACACTTAAAGCCCTAGCGGCACTAAGTTCCCAGTTATCGGCATAAGGCGAATTTTTAGGCGGAGGCGTGTTATCCGTATACCCTCTTACCTGTATTTCAACATTTTTAGGAAGATATTCTTTTATAATAAGAGCTATTCTTTTTAAAAACAGTAAAGCGTCTTCATTGGTTATCTGAGCGCTTCCGGGAGGAAACGTAATATCCGCCGGAAGTCTTATAAAAAAGCCTTCTTCCCCTTCTTCCAACACAATTGCCGGCCCTTTTCCTCCCGCCGTAAACTGTTTAAATTCAGCAATAGCGCTTGAGAGTCTGTTTACGGTTTCGGATGTTTCTTCCGTTTTTTGAATAGGGGTGGCTTTTTGTATTCTCTCACGGCTTACTTCAGTCTGAGTTCCCCCCTCAAGAACACTTAAAGCCCCTGCTAAAGAACCTATGGCTTCTTTAACTTTTTTGGCATCCATTGTGGACATAGAAAGCAGCAAAACGAAAAAACATAAAAGAAGACTCATTAAATCCCCAAATGTAGCCAACCATCCGGGCATACATTTAGGACATTCGCATTTACATTTTTTAGCCATTTTTCACCTATTCAAATTGGGATTTTCTCTCACTAGGAGGTAAGAAACTAAGCAGTTTTGCTTCAAGCGTTCTTGGATTATCTCCCGCCTGAATGGACATAATACCTTCTATTATCATAGTTTTTGCCAAAATTTCATCATCGTTTCTCAGACCGAGCTTATTAGCAATTGGTGTTCCGAAAATATTACCTATCATCGCCCCGTAAAGAGTCGTCAAAAGCGCAACCGCCATCGCCGGACCGATAGCTGAAGGGTCTGACATGTTAAGAAGCATAGCAACAAGTCCGACAAGCGTTCCAATCATCCCCATCGCCCCGGCAAGCCCTGCCCAGTTATCAAAAATAGCCGCCATTTTTTTATGTCTTGCATCCGTTTGTTCGATATCAATTTCTAAAAGTTCCCTTATAGTATCGGGTTCGTTTCCGTCAACGGCCATTGAAAGTCCTTTTTTCAAAAATTCATCTTCTTCGTTAGTTGCCGCCTGTTCAAGAGACAAAATTCCATCCCGTCTTGCTTGCGTAGCGTAATCTACAAGTTTTTTTATCAGTTCTTCATAATTTGGCTGATAAGTAGGTTTTACGGCTATCATAAACACCTTGGCAAATTTCGTCATCATTTCCATTTTATTACCAATAAAAAGAGTCATAATAGACCCCAATACAACAATTAAAACAGATTGAACGTCAATATAAGGACCAATTCCAACCCCCATAGCCATTGCGGCAATAATCAGACCAAGAGCCCCGACTATTCCTATGACTGTTGCTAAATCCATTAACTTCCTTTTGGTATAATTTTGTAAAAAAAGGATAAACTATGCAAATAGTTATATTAGCCGCCGGTAAAGGCACTCGTAT